>CAXUIR010000243.1:406-2743 GCA_964251005.1 uncultured Acetobacteraceae bacterium
GGTCAAGGAGGTGCTCGACCTGCCGCGCGAGGCGTCCTTCGCGTTCACCACCGGCTGCCAGACCGCGCACATGACCTGCCTGGCCGCCGCCCGGCATGGCTTGCTTGCCCGGCGCGGTTGGGACGTGGAGGCCGACGGGCTCTCCGGTGCCCCCCGCATCCACGTGCTCGCCACCGAGCAACACCACGGGTCGGTCAACCGGGCGCTGCGTTTTCTCGGCATCGGCACGCAGGCGCTGCGGACGCTGGCGACGGACGCGGACGGCAGGCTCCGGCCGGCTACGCTGGCCGCCGCGCTGGCGGCGTCCGACGGCCCGACGATCGTGGTTCTGGACGCCGCCGACCTCAACATCGGCGCCTGCGATCCGTTCGCCGACCTGATCCCCCTGGCGCATGCAGCCGGCGCCTGGGTCCATGTCGATGGCGCTTTCGGCCTGTGGGCGCGCGCCAGTCCACGCTACCGCCACCTGGTCGAGGGCGTCGACGGTGCGGATTCCTGGGCCACCGACGCGCATAAATGGCTGAACACGCCGCAGGACAACGGCATCGCCATCGTTCGGAACCGGGAGGCGCACCGCGCCGCCATGACGATCAGCGCGCACTACCTGGTCGCTGACGGCGATGCGCGCGATGCGATCGACTGGACTCCGGAATGGACGCGGCGCGCGCGTGGCTACCCGGTCTACGCGGCGCTGCGCGAGCTGGGCAGGGACGGCCTGGCTTGCCTGATCGAGCGATGCTGCGAGAGCTGCGAGGCGCTCACGCTGGGGATCGCCGGGCTGGACGGAGCCGAGCTGGTGGCGGCGTCGAGTCTCAACCAGGGGCTCGTGCGCTTTCTGGCGGCAGACGGCGAGCATGACCGGCACACGGACGCCATGATCGCGGCGATCAACGCAGAGGGGACCGCCTATTTCAGCGGCACCACGTTCCGGGGACGGCGCGCGATGCGCATCAGCGTGGTCAACTGGCGCACCGGCGAGCCGGACGTGCGCCGCACGGTCGAGGCGGTTGGAAAGGTTCTGGCGGAGAGCCGTCGGCCGGGTCACCTGTCATACCAGGCGACCCTGAATCCAGAACGAATCCATCCGGCTGCCGCACGGATCTCGGCCTCGCGGCTGGCTTAGTCTGTCCCGTTCTACCGTCGTTTGCGGAAAGTCAGATTGCACGGAGCGGCAGAGTGCATGATCATGGTTCACGAATGTTAGTTTTGTCCCATGAAGATCACCCAGATCTCCCCCTGCTCGCACCAGCTCACCCGCCTTGGACTAATGAACTGCTACCTGGTTCGTGAGTCGGACGGCTTTACCCTCATCGACACCACCATCTCCGGCAGCGCCAAGGACATCCTCGCCGCCGCGCACTCCCTTGGCGCGCCTATCCGCCGCATCCTGCTAACCCATGCCCACGTCGATCACGTTGGCTCCGTCGATGAACTCGCCGGCAGTCTGCCGGGCGGCGTCGTTGCCATCAGCGAACGCTCGCTGCCGCTGCTGCAGCGTCCGGCCGACACGTCCCTCCGCCCTGGCGAGCCCCAGACAAAAATTCGCGGAAGCCTGCCGGGCATCGTCACCCGAGTGACTGATGCCGTTGAAGATGGAGCGCTTTTCGGCTCGCTCCGCTGCATCCACACGCCTGGGCACTGCCCCGGCCACTTCTCCTTTCTCGACGAGCGGGATGGAACGCTCTACGCGGGCGACGAACTCGTAGCCGTCGGGCGTCTCTCCATCTCTGGCTGGACCCCGTGGTATTTCCCTTTGCCCACCCTCGCGACGTGGTCGAAACCGCTCGCATTAGAAAGCGCCCGCAAGCTTCTTGCCCATCCGATCCAGCGCTTCGCGTGCGGCCACGGCGCCATCCGCGAAGGCGGCACTGCCGCCCTGTCAGCTGCAGTCGCGCAGGCGTCCACGTGATTATGATTCGAGTGGATGGGCTGCCAGGGTCGGGGATTGCGCCGATCCGGCTCTCGCGTTTCATGCCAGCCGGCCTTGATGCTGACTTACAGAAAGCAAGCAATCCTTTTTTGAAAAAAAGGACCAAAAAACTTTTGATTCCGCTGTCGCGCGCTCGCCGGATAGGTCCGCGACAGCGGAGATAAAAGCTTTTTGCTTCTTTTTCTCGAAAAAGAAGCGCTTGCTTCCTCTCTACCCCGGAGCCCCAGCCGGACTGACCGCTTTATGCGAGTGCAGCAGGTCCACCTCCGGCGCAGGCAACGTGTCGGCATACGCCGTCCCGTTCCAGACCCAGCGGTCTTTCCCGTGCACCAGCAGGTCGTACATCCCGTGATGCGACCGGTGCGATACCTGGATCGGCCCGCTGATCGAGTCGAGCACCTTGGTCC
>CAXUIR010000243.1:2753-4497 GCA_964251005.1 uncultured Acetobacteraceae bacterium
GGCGGGTCGCCCGCCTTTTGCGATTGCCGCAGGTCGGCTGCGCTCAGCTTGATGGCAGTCGCCTCCAGCGCGCTGCCGGGCTGGGTGGTCAGCTCGATGGTGCCCGGCGTGCCGGCCTTGGGGGGTGAAGCGGCAGCCAGCAGGGGCAGGCACAGGACCAGGGCTGCGGCGCGCCGCACGAATGGTTCAGGCATGGTGCTCATAGGCTTCGGAACGCATGGCGATCTCTTCCAGACGCAACTCGTTCCGCTTCACAAACCTCAGCACCGCCACCACCACGACGACCGTGGCGACGGCGAGCACCCACTGGAAGCGGCCGGACATCCGCCGCGCCGCGTCGCCCAGCGCGTAGGCGAACAGCCCGTGCGCGCACGGCCACACGACGCCGCCGGCCAGCGTCCAGGCCAGGAAGGGGCGGACCGGCATGGCGCTGGCGCCGGCCAGCGGGGCGCTGAAGCTGCGCAGCACGCTGACGAAGCGGCAGAGGAAAACCACCTTGCCGCCGTGCACGCGGAACAAATAGCGGAACAGCGCCAGCCGCCGCCCGGTCAGGCCCACCCGCGCGCCGTGCAGCACCAGCAGCTTGGCACCCAGCACGCGGCCGATGGCGTAACCCACCAGGTTGCCCAGCACGGCGCCGACGATGGCGGCGGTGATGACCCAGGCGATGTCCAGCCGGTGCGTGGTGGACGCGTAGATTGCGGCGCCGAAGAAGATGGTCTCGCCGGGTACGAGCAGGCCGGCGCACTCGACGGCGAGCCCGGCGGTGATGACGCCGTAGCCGTACTCGCGCAGCAGGTGGTCGGCGAAGTGCATCATCGGGAGGGTGGAGCTTACAGGACTGTTTTTGGTTGCCAAGCAAAAGCAAGGCCTTCTTTTTTGAAAAGAAGCAAAAACTTTTGTCACGGCTGTCGCGGAGCTCTCCGCACTAGCCGTCTGCGTTCCTAGACGTTCTGTTCGTGCTTCAAACGTATCGCTCTTTGTCGAAGCCATCGGGCCTGGGCGCTAGCGGGTGGCCATGTCTCCGCTCGCCGCGTAGCCGGATGGGAGGTTCAGCACGAACGTCGAACGGTCGAAGCCGGTCGTGTCGATCTTGTCGGGGATGGCCAGGGACGTGACCGTGCCCGGCACGGTGGTCGTGAAGGTCGCCCAGAACGTTGTGCCGACCTCCTGCAGGAAGTTCTGCACCGTGATCGAGGAGACGCCGCTGACGTTCTGCTGGACGGTAACCTGGTCGCAGGCGCCCGGCCCGAGACCGGGAACCGTGAGCGTGCCGAACACAGCGGTGACGGATACGATCGGCGACGGGTTCGGGCCGCAAGCGTAGCCGCCCCGGTAGGTCGCGGTGCTGCCCGTGAACGTGCCGGTCAGCGTCTTGTTCAACTTCAAGGTGATGATGCCGGCCGACCCCAGCGATTGCTTAACCGGCGCCGTTCCAGGTCCGCCCGCCCCGTATTCGACCAGCACCTTGAACCGGTAGCTTGCGTAGTCGCCGGCACAGGCCGGCCCGGCGATAAAGGCAAAGCCCATGACAGCGACGGCAACGATGCGTTTCATCCGCGAAGCTCCGGAGGCGACCTGCCGCCGCTGCTTAGCCGATACACGTAAATACTGGTCATCACCTGAGCGTGACCGCAAATGTAACGAGAGCTACCAGCACGCGTTAGGGCTGACACTCGCAAGGCAAGCAAGGCCTTCTTTTTTGAAAAAAAGAAGCAAAAAACGTTTGCTCCTGCGCCTGCGT
>CAXUIR010000244.1:0-1553 GCA_964251005.1 uncultured Acetobacteraceae bacterium
CACGAACACGCGGGTGACCGGTGTGACGCCGCCGATGACCGCGGGGGCGGAGAACTCCGTCTGCGCGCCGTCGAACGAGGCCCCTGCGGTCAGATGGTTCTTCAAGCCGAGCAGGTTGCCGATGTCGGTCACCTGGGCGGCGGCGCCGTAGGCGTTGGTGTTGGTGGTGTTAACGTCCAGCTCGTTGTAGGCAGCGTTGTTGCCGAGGTAGGCCGGGATCGGCGCGCCGCCGCGCGTGGTGCTCAGCAGGCCGGGGCCTTGGCACAACAGGTTGCTGCCGTCGTCGCACGGCGTGTCGTTCGGCGAGTTGCCGTTCACCACGTGTTGCTGGAAGTGGTCGTAATACGCCTGCGCCTGCACGGACAGCGCGTCGCTGACGGCGATGTTGGTGCGGAACGCCGCCTGGATGAAGCGGTTGTCGATGCCGTTCGGCGCGGTGAACTGCGCCTGCGAGTCAACTGCCAAGAGCTGGATCGGCGCGGTGCCGGGGCCGTTGATCACCGAGTTGGCGGCGCTGAGGTCAAAATGCATCTCGACGCCGTCGCGCTTGAGGCCGTAATCGCCGAAGACGTTCTGGATGTCGGTCGATTGCAGGTCGCGCCAGCCATCCTGATGGATGACGCTGCCGGCGGCGTAGAGCGCCTGGTTGCCGCTCTGCACGCCGTACTGGATGTCGCCCTGCACCGTGCCGAACGCACCGCCGGAGATGTCCGCCTGGCCGCCGGCGTAGCTGAAGCCGTCCTTCAGCGCGATGTTGAACGAGCCGCCGAGCGCGTTCAGGCCGAACAGCGGGTTCGAGCCCTCCACGTTGATCTTCGAGATGGCGACGTCGGGGATCAGGTCCCAGTTCACCGTGTCGCCGAACGCCTGGTTGAACCGCGTGCCGTTCACGTACACCGCAACACCTTGCGACGTGCCTTGCAGCGGCGAGACTTCGAAACCGTTGTAGAATAATGATGGCTGGTACGGGTTGCCGGACGCGCTGTCGAGGTTGAGGCCGGCAACCTGCGTGTTCAGCGCTTGCAGCACGTCTGGTGCACCCTCGCGGGTGATGTTCGCGCTGTCGAGCACCTGCTTATCTAGCGGAATGATGGTGCGTTCAACCCCTCTTCCTATCAGCGGGCTGGTGCCGATGACGGTGATCTGCTCGACCGGGCTGCCGCCCGCCACAGGTGCTGTTCCAACCGGCGTGGGATTGGCGGCCGGTGCCACGGCCTGAGCCGAGGCGTGGTGTGCGGTAAGCGTCGGCAGCACGGCAGCCGTCAGCAACACCAGCCGATACCCAACGCGCAAATCGTCTGCTCCGCAGTTTGTCTTCTTGCCCCTTTATGCACGAAGCCGGCAGTATGACGAGGGATGGGCTACCCGATACTCCCCGAAGACCCATGGGTTACCCTGCAGCCTCCAAGCCGTCCTACGTTCGGTATTGCAGTGACGGAGGACCGCGATTGACGCGGATAGTGGTGCGATGGTGGGGAGAACATGCCGCCGGCGGTGAGGCATGATGTGGTGTTGTTGGGTTGAAGAAAGGGGGGGGGGGGGGGGGCGGGGCG
>CAXUIR010000244.1:1563-4496 GCA_964251005.1 uncultured Acetobacteraceae bacterium
GCCCCTGGACCCCGCTGGGGTTAGGAACCCGGACCCCCAAACCTAGGCTTGGCCGATGCCGCCGGTGGTGTGTTGGGCCCGAGCGCCACGGCGCGTATCGGCAGGAGGCAGCCCGCTCGCACCTGTCGGCGTAGGCAAGACGAAAGCAAGCACCTTCGTTTTCGACAGCAGAAGAAAACCTTCTGTTCCGGCTGTGACAACACGTTCAACCCGGCGCACCCACAGGAGACAAAGTTTTTTGGTTCTTTTTTTTAAAAAAGAACCGCTTGCTTACTCTAACCTTCGACAAACGCATGAGAGCAACCCGACCGCAAACTTCGCTCCGCTCCTGCTCGCGCGCGCGGACGCGCTATCGGGCGAGCAAATCGGCAATACGACCGGACGGATCCTGTGTCGCCGCCCCAGAGCTGCCGCCAGGCTCAACGCTGCACGCTAGTCCGCCCATTCAGGCGTCGGGTAGTTTCACGCCGGACAAGCGTTCGCATTCCGCCAGCAGCATGTCCTGCAACGCCGTGTCGCGTGTGACGCGGCTCGGGTCTCGTGCATGCAGGTGATAGAAGTAATTGCCGGTCCCGGTCGTCGCCGGGTCCGCGTCCGTCGCGAGCCAGACCTGGGTCCGGTGCGCGGCATCCAGGTCGCCGGTTGCGTGCGGGCTCATCTTGGTCGCTACCCAGCCGGGCTCCATCGCGTTCGACGTCACTGCCGGCCAGCGCCGCGCGACTGCAAAGGCGATCAGGACGTTGTGCAGTTTGGTGTCAGAATAGGCCTGGTTGCCTCGCCACGGACGACTCTCCCAGTTGAGGTCCCCCAGCGATGACTGGCCGCGGCGATGTAGTTCCGAACTGACGTAGACCAGCCGATGCGGCCGGTTCATCGACGCCGTCAACACGTAGGGTGCCAGGGTGTTGACGGCAAATACGTGCGCCAGCCCGTCCTCGGTCAGCAGGCGCCGGCGCTCGCGGTAGCCTAGGGCAGCGTTGTAAATGACCGCGTCGAAGGTGCCGAGTGCGTTGGCCTGGTCTGCCAATGCTCTGGTTTGCCTCAAGCTGGCCAGGTCGCCGGTCAGCACGGCCTCGGCTTTCGGAACTGCCGCCAGCGCCTCTCGCCCGCGCGCTTCGTGCCGGGCGTGCAACACGACCGAGTGGCCTCGTTCGACAAGAAGCTGCGCAGCCATCTGGCCAAGACCGTCGGAGGAGCCGGTTATGAAAACACGTGCCATGAGGTGGCAACGCGGCGACGGGGGCAAGGTCGCGGATGCGGCGGTGCCAATGTGGTGCGGTGTGGGAGCAGCGTTGGCGTCATGGCCGAACATGCCGTTTGGCGCTGCAAGGCGAGGCAAGCGGTTCTTTTTTAAAAAAAAGAACCAAAAAACTTTTGTTCCCTTGAGTACACGCTGCCGGACACTCCGCGACAGCAGGACCAAAAGTTTTTTGCTGCTTTTTTTCAAAAAAGCAGACCTTCCTTTCTTGTAGATGCCATGACGACGCCCAGCCGCCGGTCCAAGCGACACTCGCGTTTGCGTTGCCATACCTATCGCAAGCGTCAAAGTCGGGACGCAACAACGCTGTCCGCGAGTCGGACGGCGAACTGCACCAGCCAACCAGCGGTGGCCAGGCGCCGGTGCGTTCTGTCTCCGGTTGACCAGCCCGAACGCTTCAGCTGTCTTGCCGGCACAAGCCACGGGCACGTGCCAAGCTCGCCGACCACAGGAAAGACCGACGATGAACACTCTGCTTTTGCGTCAATGGCACACCTACCTGGGCGCGTTCATCGCACCCAGCATCATCTTCTTCGCGTTGACCGGCGCGCTACAAGTGTTCAGCCTGCATGAGGCGCATGACGGCTACCGGCCGGCACCGGTGGTCGAAAAGCTGGCCCAGCTGCACAAGAACCAGGTGTTCGCGCTAAAAAATCGCGGGTCGCCACCGAGTGCGGCGCCAACGGGCGCTGTATCGGCGTCTCACGATGGTGACCAGCCGGGGATCCGGACATACGTGTTGAAGTGGTTCTTCCTCGTGGTCGCGCTTGAGCTCGTGCTCTCCACCGCCATCGGCATCTGGATTGGATTGAGCCGTCCGCGCGGACGCAAGACGACGGTTGCGCTGATAGCAGCGGGGTGCGTTGTGCCGCTGGCGGTGCTCGTTGTCTAAGATGCATGCGAGGCAGGGGTTTTTTTTGGGTGTCCGTCTGAGAGCCGCTCTGGCGCTCTTCGACGCAGTTCGGTCACGCGACAACGTGCTAATTGCACGTCGCGCGATGAGCGTGCTTGCACGACACTGGATGAGCTTGCTTTGCAGGACACGGGATAAGGCGTGCTTCGCATGACACGGGACGACCGTGCTTTGCATCACGCTTCGGTGGTCGACAAACCACGCCTGGCTCATCAGGCGAACACCTGAAACGAACACTGAAAAAGCAACGGTTGACGCAGGTTTCCGTGCGGACATCTCCAGCGTTCAAACACGATCGCAATGCGGCTGCACTGTCCGGCGTCCTTCTATGTCACCCTTCGTTTGGCCGTCCGGCCTGCTCAAGGCTCGCGGAGCGACCGCCGCAGGCGGTTTGGCCTTGAACAGCTGGACGGCCAAACGATCATCGCGCGTCGAAGGCAGCCTCGCCTCCCGCTCAAACCAGCGGCCTGGATGCTAACCCATCGATTTCCAGCAAGAAAGGCAAGGCCTTCTTTTCTGAAGAAAAGAAGCAAACGACTTTTGCTCCGCTGTCGCGGTATTTTCCTGCAGCGCGTGCCCCAAGGAAGCTCAAAAGAACCGCTTGCTTGCGTGTCATCGGTCAACATCTGAGACCGTAGCTACAAGTCAAGGTGTTCGCGCTAACCCTCTGTCTCCGGCAGCAGCCCCTCAATAACGCATGTCGTATCAGCCGTCCGCGACAGCCGAGACAAAAGCTTTTTGCTTCTTTTTCTCGAAAAAGAA
>CAXUIR010000245.1:0-3324 GCA_964251005.1 uncultured Acetobacteraceae bacterium
CACCACGGCACACCGAAAGGAAGCAAAAGTTTTTTGGTTCTTTTTTTCAAAAAAGAACCGCTTTCCTTACCTTCGACCGAGCACGCCCGGCCTCAATACATATGCTGCCCACCGTTGATCGACAGCGTGGCGCCAGTGACGAAATCCGCGTCGTCCGCGGTCAGGAACGCCACCCCGCGGGCGATGTCGTCGGCGCGGCCCAGCCGTCCCACTGGAATGCGCGCGATGATCTTCTGCAGCACGTCTTCGGGCACTGCGCGCACCATGTCGGTGTCCACGTAGCCCGGCGCGATCGCGTTGACGGTGATGCCGTAGCGCGCGCCTTCCTGTGCCAAGGCCTTGGTAAAGCCGTGGATGCCGGACTTTGCCGCCGCGTAGTTCACCTGTCCGTACTGCCCGGCCTGGCCGTTGATCGACCCCACGTTGACGATGCGGCCGAACTTGGCCTGGCGCATCGCGTCGAAGCTCAGCTTGCAAAGGTTGAAGCAGGAGCCGAGGTTGGTGTCGATCACCGCGTCCCACATGTCGCGGCTCATCTTGGCCATCACGCCGTCGCGGGTGATGCCGGCGTTGTTGACGAGGATCTCCACCGGCCCGTGCTCGGCGGCTATCTTGGTCACCGCCTGCTGGCAGGCCTCGAAGTCGGCCGCGTCGAAGCGCAGCGTGGCGATGCCGGTTTCCTTATGGAAGGTTTCCGCCGCCGCGTCGTTGCCGGCGTAGCTGGCAACAACCGTGCGGCCTGCGTTCTGCAGCGCCAGGCTGATCGAGGCGCCGATACCCCTGGTGCCGCCGGTGACCAGCGCTACTCGTGCCATCCCTCACTCCCCTGTTTGGTGTCTTGATTGCCGGCATATGACGCGGGGCAGCCGCCTTCGGCAAGCATGCACGGGTGACCGGCGGCGGTCATACCGACGCAGTCACGGAGATCGCGAACAGTTCAGTTGACGACTCGTAACGGGTAATGGGATTTTAACACCTGTAGACAACAATCACGGCACCGACACGTCATTCTAGGCGTGCCGGTGTCCTGCAACCCGTTTGCCTTGGAACGCCGAAAATGCAGCATCTGCCCACCATCCCTGCGCCCTACGCCGTCGCTTTCTCCATCGAGGAGCTGATCCTGGTGCGCAGCTGGGCCACGCAGAGGAAGCTTCGCCTTTTCGTTTCCACCGATCACGTGATGGACGGTGCCGAGTTCGAGGAAATGCTGGTCATCGTGCCGCAAGGCCGGGAGCAGCGGAACCTGACCTTGTGGCGCACGCCGACGAGCGTGTTCGCGCAGCTGCCGCAGGGCCGCCCGCGCGCGTTCGCGACGATGAAGGACGCGTTGGAATCGCTGCGGCCGGCACAGACCCGCGCCAGCTGGAGACGCATGCTGCGTCTGCCGGAGTAGCAGGCCTCCGCACGGTTATCCGCCATCAGGCCTGCGCAGGCGCTCTCCGTGTTTCGTTCTTCCAAGGTACGCGCCGAGCCTACGGAGACGCCAACAGGGGCAAGAAGGCAAGCGGTTCTTTTTTGAAAAGCACCAAAAACTTTTGTCTCTCTGGTGTACGCGGCGGAGAGCCCGCGACAGCAGAGACAAAGTCTTCTTCAGGAAAGAGGGCCTTGCTTTCTCATCGCGCCAAATCTCGCAGGCTGTTCCTGATCACCGCGTCCAATGTCGCCCCTTCCCCGAGCGCCTCAATCGCGCGCCCTACCACCGGCTGCGCCTCCACCCGCCGGTAGCCGAGGTTGGCCAGCGCAGACAGCGCGTCGGCCGCAAGCCCGCCCGCCGGCGGGTCCACGCCCGGCTGCACCGAGGCGCCTGACGGCATGGCACCCGCCTTGTCCCGCAGCTCCGTCAACAGCCGCACCGCCAGCTTCGGCCCCACACCCGCCACGCGGGTCAGCGACGCACGGTCGCCGGCGGCGATGGCACCGACCAGGTCGCGCGGCGACAGTGCCGAAAGGATCGCCAGCGCCACCTTCGCCCCCACGCCCTGCACGGTGGTGAGCAGGCGGAACCAGTCCCGCTCGGCCGGGTCCGCGAACCCGTACAGCAGGATCGCATCCTCTCGCACCACAGTCTCCACCAGCACGCGGGCCAGCGACGGCGGCGACGGCAAGGCCGACAAAGTGCGGGTGCTGGCCTGGACCAGGTAGCCGACGCCGGATACGTCGATGACGCAGCTTGCGGAGTCCAGCGAGTCTACTTGGCCGGTGAGCAAGGCAATCAAGAAAAGCAAGGCCTTCTTTTTTTGAAAAAAAAGAAGCAAAAAAACTTTGGTCGCGCTGTCGCGGAGTCTCCGGAGACGCCTACCCCGGGGACAAAAGTTTTTTGGTTCTTTTTTTCAAAAAAGAACATCTCACTTGTCTTGCCTGTGCCGCGTAATCGCATCCTGCAGCGCCCGCAGCATCTCCGGCACGCCCTGCCCCGTCGCCCCGGACATCACGTGCACCATTTGGCCGGAGGCGCGCGCCAGCGCGGAACGCCGCGCGCTCACCTCGCGCGGCGCCATCGCGTCGGCCTTGTTCAGCACGATCAGCTCGGGCTTCTCCTGCAGCCCGGCGCCGTAGGCAGAGAGCTCGCCGCGTACCGTGCGCCAGGCGTCCACTACGCCCGCGGCCGCGCCATCGACCAGGTGCAGCAATACCGCGCAGCGTTCCACGTGGCCGAGGAAGCGGTCGCCGAGGCCTGCACCCTCGTGCGCGCCCTCGATCAGGCCCGGAATGTCGGCCAGCACGAACTCCTCGGAGTTGGATAGGCGGATAACGCCCAGCTGCGGATGCAGGGTGGTGAACGGGTAGTCGGCGATTTTTGGGCGCGCCGCGCTGCTCGCGGCCAGAAAGGTGGACTTGCCGGCGTTGGGCAGGCCGATCAGCCCCGCGTCGGCGATCAGCTTCAGGCGGAGCCAGACCCAGCGTTCCTCGCCGGGCCAACCCTTGTCGGCGCGGCGGGGCGCGCGGTTGGTGCTGGTCTTGAAATGGGTGTTGCCGTGGCCGCCGTCGCCGCCGCGGCACAGGATCACCTGCTTGCCGGGGGTGTCGAGGTCGGCAAGCAGGGTTTCCTGATCGTCGGCGAGGATCTGCGTGCCGATGGGGACGCGGATGTGCACGTTTGGCGCCCCGGCGCCGGTACGGTCCGCGCCGGCGCCGTTGCCGCCCTTCCTGGCGCGGAAGTGCTGGGTGTAGCGGAAGTCGATCAGCGTGTTGAGGTTGGGGACGGCTTCGAAGACGATGTCTCCGCCACGGCCGCCAGTGCCGCCGTCAGGGCCGCCGAACTCGATGAAGCGCTCGCGGCGGAAGGCGATCACGCCGTCGCCGCCGTCGCCGGAGCGGACGTAG
>CAXUIR010000245.1:3334-3732 GCA_964251005.1 uncultured Acetobacteraceae bacterium
GGGGCCAGTCGGCCCCAGACTCCATCTTCTAGGACAGCGACAGGAACGACGGGGGCCGGGGAGCATCATTCCCCCCGGTCGGGCTGGCGCAAGGGCGCCATTGGTCCGGGCCTGCGGCGCCAGGGGCAGAGCCCCGGTTCTACTCGGCTGCAGCCGGCAACTTCTCGACAGACACATAAACCCGGTCATCCGCCCGAGTCTGAAACTTAACCTTGCCCTCGACCACCGCGAAGATCGTGTGGTCCTTGCCAAGCCCCACGTTCACCCCCGGCTTCCCCCCCCGGGCCGCCGGGCCGCCACCACCCGTTTGGCGGATCCGGCCCGCCCCGCCCTCGTCCATCTTCGCGCCAGCAGCCGATCATGCGAGCCGCCGCTCCGCCCTCATGCCCGCCTACAGG
>CAXUIR010000245.1:3742-4480 GCA_964251005.1 uncultured Acetobacteraceae bacterium
GCCGGGGGCGGTGCTGGGGGGGGGGGTGCGCCCGCCGGCGCTTCTTGAAGATGATCACCTTGTCCAGGCGGTCCTGCGCGATCACCGTGGCTGTGACGCTGGCGCCGGCCACGACCGGCGTGCCGATGGTCACGCCGGCGTCGGACCCCACCGCTAGAACGTCGGTAAACGTGAAGGTGGAGCCGGGCTCGGCCTCCAGCTTCTCGACCTTCAGCACCGCGTTCGGCGTGACGCGATACTGCTTTCCGCCGGTGCGGATGACAGCGAACATGATGAACTCCGATGTGGGCGCTCGGTGGCGCTCAATTCTTATGATGAGGGCGTCTGCGCGCCCCGAAGTCGGCGGACATAGTGCGTTGGACTGCTTCGTGTCAACCAACCTGCCTGAACACTTTCCGCCCGCGGAGACACGGGTCGATCGTCCTGACCCGCCGCCTATGCAACCTGCAACATACCTGGACCGCCGCAGAGGGCTTGCAGCCCGAACTGCAAACACGGCCGCCGCTCCGTCAGCCTTGACCGCTTCGGGCAAGCGAAGCCGCCAGCGCCACCGGCAAAGACGCACGCTCCGCGCTGCCTAGCCGCGCTGTCCTCACTGTCAGCGCGGCGTCGGGGCTGACGGACAGCGTGCTGCCAGCTGCACCGGCACCTCCCGCCATGCTGAGGTCCCGCGGGCACGGGCTTGCCTACTGGCTGGCGACAACGCCGAGCGCGGGCGAGGTAGCGCCCGCGCAGCTG
>CAXUIR010000246.1:0-4473 GCA_964251005.1 uncultured Acetobacteraceae bacterium
CTACGGCGGTCGCTCCGCGAGCTTTGAGCAGGCCGGACAGCCAAACGAAGGGTCGACATCGAAGAAAGCCGAATAGTGCACCCTCCTAGCAGCAGATTTGAGCGCTGAAGTGACGAGATAGAAAGCAGCTTTAGAGAACTAACTCGACATGCTGTCCGGGCTGACTCAGGCTTTCAAGCGCGGCGCTGGACGTCTTCGACTCTTTGCCGGTTGAGACTGCCTCACTCGCGAACGGCATTAGAGTTGCAGCGAGATCTTTTCCACAAGCCGTCATCGCGTCGTCGGCCTGCGGCGGGAGTTCGCGATGATCCGTGCGGACGATGACGTCGTCAGCCTGCAACTCCTTCAAGTGCTGGGTTAGCATCTTCTCGCTGACGCCAACGACCAAGCGCTTCAGTTCGCCAAGCCGTCGCGGCCCGAGGCTAGAAGGGAACAGGACTAGGGGCTTTCCACTTGCCGCCGCCAGTAACGGCCAGTGACACATCCAGCCCGCACGTCGAGACGGCGTCGTCCATGCCCAACGCTAACTTTTAGGTAGGTGCTGGCGCTTGGAAGAGCATCGCCCCACATCCTTCTTGGGCTGTGGCTGCAGCCAGGTTTATCGGTGAGGATGCTGGTATGAGCGAACAGAACCTAGCCGTGGCGCAGAAGCTCCTGGAGAAGATCGGCAGGGGCGCGCCGATCGAGGAATTCCATGACCTCGTGGCCGATGACTTGGTGTTTGAGATCGCTGGCGATGCGACGGCCATGCCCTGGGTCGGCTCTCCGAAAACCGGGCGACAGGTATTCACGAACTTCATCCAGGATCAGCGCGAGTTGATGATTGCCAACGCCTTCAGGGTGGACGACGTTCTGCACAACGACACGAGAGCGGTGGTTCTAGGAGAGTTGTCGTCAACTATTAAAACGACCGCGAAGATCGTGCGGACATATTTTGCGCTGATCCTCACGATCTCTGACGGGAGGATCACACGCTTTCAGATGCTGGAAGACAGCTACGCGGTATCCCAAGCGGCTCGCTGACTAATACCAGCACGCTTTGGGGCTGACACATAGAAAGTAAGCAGTCCTTTTTGTAAAAAAGGACCAAGAAACTTCCATTCTGTGTCTGTATCAAGTATTACCGATGCAGTAGACTTGCTCGCAGAACCAAGCTTCACTGTAAAGTAGGCCTTGGAGCAAAAATATTTGTTCCTTTTGCAAAAAGAAGGCATTGCTTGCCTTGCGACTGTCACTTTAATTCCGTTCAGAACGATAGGCAGCTGAAGACCCGGTTGTGAGCAGGTGCTCCCCCGTAGGACGTGTCGTTTCAGCCGTCCGCGACAGCCGCAACAAAAGCTTTTTGCTTCTTTTTCTCGAAAAAGAAGCCTTGCTTCTACTCCCGCCGAACCAGCGTGTCGTTCACGAACGAAGACAATCTCCGCGCTTTGAAACCAGACCGCAGTCCCTGCTCGTCATACTCGTCGCGCACCCAATCCAGAAAGCCGATCCGCCCTTCCGCTTCGGCCTGATACAGCCGGAAGAACGCGTCCAGGATCCCGGTGCGCGACCGGCTGAAATGGCCGTAGCGCCAGGAGAGCTGTGCGAGCGCCTGCTCGGCGGTGCCGCCTTCGAACAGGATGGCGAGACCCGCGGCGAGGCCCGCGCGGTCAGCGCCGGACTTGCAGTGCATCAGGGCGGGCGTCTGCAGCGTGCGGTAGATCTCGGCGAAGCGCAGGATGCGGTCGCGGTGCGGCGCGCCGCGGCTTTCAAACGCCATGTCCACGTGGACCAGGCCGAGCCGCAACGCGGCGGCGCGCGAGAGTGCGTCCGAGCCGCAGCGCCGGTGGCCGCGCAAATTCACCAGGGTCTTCAACCCGAGGCGGCGCCTGGCTGCGGCTAGCCGGGCTGGCGTGGGGTGGTTGGAGCGGTAGAGGCGGCCGGGCAGCACCTCGGCAAAGTTGTCCCACAGCACGCGAAAGACGGCGTGGTCGACGAGCAGCGAATCCGACCACGCCCTGGCACGGCCGCGCGGCGAAGACAGGTCACCTGCGAACATCGTGTCAGGTTACCGGGGACAGGACGCAGGTGCCAGGGCGGGCGCCCCGGGCGCCGTGTCAGCCCTGGCGTTCGACGATCATCTGCTTGATCTCCTGGATCGCCTGGGCGGGGTTGAGGCCCTTGGGGCAGGTCTGGGTGCAGTTCATGATCGTGTGGCAGCGGTAGAGCTTGAAGGGGTCTTCCAGCGCGTCGAGGCGGGCGCCGGTGTTCTCGTCGCGGCTGTCGGCGATCCAGCGATAGGCCGCCAGCAGCGTTGCCGGGCCCAGGTACTTGTCGCCGTTCCACCAGTAGCTCGGGCAGGAGGTGGTGCAGCAGAAGCACAGGATGCACTCCCACATGCCGTCCAGCTTGGCGCGTTCCTCGCGGGACTGCAGGCGCTCGCCGTCCGGGGGCGCTGGGCTGTCGGCCTGAAGCCAGGGCTGGATGGATTGCAGCTGGGCGTAGGCGGTGGAGAGGTCGGGGACCAAGTCCTTGATCACCGGCATGTGGGGCAGCGGGTAGATGGTGACGGCTTTCTTCACCTCGTCGGTGGGCTTGAGGCAGGCCAGCGTGTTGCCGCCATCAATGTTCATGGCACAGCTGCCGCAGATGCCCTCGCGGCAGGAGCGGCGGAAGGTGAGCGTGGGGTCGATCTCGTTCTTGATGTAGATCAGCGCGTCCAGCACCATCGGGCCAACGCGGTCGAGGTCGAGCGTGTAGGTGTCGATGACGGGGTTCTTTCCGTCGTCCGGGTTCCAACGGTAGATGCGGAACTCCTTGGTGCGCTTGGCACCTTCCGGCGCCTTGAAGGTGCGGCCGCGGCCGACACGGCTGTTCTTCGGGAGCGCGAGCTCAACCACGATACATCTCCAAACAGAAAATCAGGCGCAGGCCGGACCGGCTCGCCTCAGTAGACCCGCTTCTTCGGCGGAAACACCTGGACCTCGTTGGTCAGCGTCTGCATCCGCACGGGGCGGTAGTCCAGCGCCACCTCGCCGTTGTCGCCGACATAGGCGAGCGAGTGCTTCATCCACTCCGCGTCGTCGCGGTCCGGGTAGTCGTCATGCGCCTGGGCGCCACGGCTCTCGTGGCGGGCTTCGGCGCTGACCATCGTGGCGGCCGCGTTGCGCACCAGGTTCTGCAGTTCGAGCGCTTCGACCAGGTCGGAATTCCAGATCAGGCTGCGGTCGCTGACCGACATGTCCGACAAGCCGCCCCACAGGTTGGTCATCTTCTGCACGCCCTCCGTCATGCTGCGACTGTCGCGGAACACGGCCGCGTGGCGCTGCATCGTGCGCTGCAACGTCTCGCGCAGGTGCGAGACCGGGGTCGCACCACTGGCGTGCCGGGTCCAGTCGAAGCGGTCCAGGCTCGCCTCGCCGGCGCGCGCCGGCCGCGGCGCCTGGCTGGCGCCAGGAGTGACGATCTCGGCGGCCCGGTGGCCGGCAGCGCGGCCGAACACCACCAGGTCGAGCAGCGAGTTGGTGCCCAGCCGGTTCGCGCCGTGCACCGACACGCAGGCCGCCTCGCCCACTGCCATCAGCCCGTGCACGATGGCGTCGGGGTGGTTGCGGGTCGGGTTGATGACCTCGCCGCGGTAGTTCGTGGGGATGCCGCCCATGTTGTAGTGCACGGTGGGCAGAACCGGGATCGGCGCCTTGGTCACGTCCACGCCGGCGAACACCCGCGCGGTCTCCGAGATGCCCGGCAGTCGCTCGTGCAGCAGGTCGGCGCCGAGGTGCTCGAGGTGCAGCAGGATGTGGTCCTTGTTCGGCCCCACGCCGCGGCCCTCGTTGATCTCGATGGTCATCGAGCGGCTGACCACGTCGCGCGAGGCCAGGTCCTTGGCCGTCGGCGCGTAGCGCTCCATGAAGCGCTCGCCCTCGGCGTTGGTGAGGTAGCCGCCCTCGCCGCGCGCACCCTCGGTGATCAGGCAGCCGGCGGGGAAGATGCCGGTCGGGTGGAACTGCACGAACTCCATGTCCTGCGTCGGCAGGCCGGCGCGCATGGCCATGCCGCCGCCATCGCCGGTGCAGGTGTGGGCGGAGGTGCAGGACAGGTAGGCGCGGCCGTAGCCGCCGGTCGCCAGGATGACGAGCTGGGCGCGGAAGCGGTGGATGGAGCCGTCCTCCAGGCACCAGGCGGTCACCCCGCGGCAGACGCCCTCCTCGTCCATGATCAGGTCCAGGGCGACGAACTCGATGAAGAACTCCACCTCGTGCTTCAGACACTGCTGGTAGAGCGTATGCAGCATGGCGTGGCCGGTGCTGTCGGCGGCCGCACAGGCGCGCATCGCCGGCTCGCGGCCATACTCCTTCATGTGGCCGCCGAACGGGCGCTGGTAGATCTTGCCGTCCTCGGTGCGGCTGAACGGCACGCCGAAATGTTCCAGCTCATAGATCGCCGGAATGGCCTCGCGGCACAGATATTCGATGGAATCCTGGTCGCCCAGCC
>CAXUIR010000247.1:0-3501 GCA_964251005.1 uncultured Acetobacteraceae bacterium
AAAAACTTTTGACTCCGCTGTCGCGCGCTCTCCGGATGAGTCCGCGACAGCGGAGGCAAAAGTTTTTTGCTTCTTTTTTTCAAAAAAGAAGGCCTTGCTTGCTTCGGAACGATCAATCCCCAGGCCCGTTTTTTTTATTATAAGAAAGTGGAAAGCAGTTCTTCGAGCGTCCGTTCGGGAAGCCTGTCCTTTTGTCTGAAGCGGTCTGCCTGCGCTTGGTCATCGACAACCACACCGGTCGACCCACAATGCTGCCTGTCCGAATGAACGTTGAAGCGGAGCCCAACTTATGTGTTCGGGTGCCCGCCTGCAAAACGTTTCGCGACAGCCGCGCAAAGGTATGTCGGCCTTGTTCCGGAAGCAGGCTTCACCTTACGGCTATCCTGGGCTCCACCGACATACCCGGAGAAAGATGCAGCCGCGCGCACACGCTCGCATCGTCGAACACCAGCTTCACCGGCACGCGCTGCACCACCTTCACGTAGTTTCCCGTCGCGTTCTCGGCCGGCAGGCTGCTGAACTGCGAGCCCGTACCGCTTTGCACGCTGTCCACGTGTGCGGCCAGCGGCGCACCGGCGAAAGCGTCCACGGCGATGCGCGCGTGCTGGCCCGGACGCAGATCCGCAAGCTGGCTTTCCTTCAGGTTCGCCGTCACCCAGCAGGCCGGCTGCACCACGGCCAGCAGCGATTGCCCGGCGTTGACGTAGTTGCCCACCTCCAGCGTGCGCCGCGCCACGCTGCCCGGCGCGGGTGCGATGATGTGCGTGTAGGGCAGCTGCAGCTTCGCCTGTTCCACGTTGGCGTCCGCCGTGCGCAACGCCGCCTCGGCTGCGCTCACCTGCGCACGGGCGATGGTGTATTGCGCGCGCGCACCGACTTCGCTGCTGCGGGCGGCGTCCAGCCGGGCGCGCGCGCTGTCGGACGTGGCGTGCGCCTGGTCCAGAGTCTGCGCGGTGATGGCGCGCGGGTTGATGCGCGTGTAGCGGCCCAGGTCGCGCTGGCTCTGGTCCAGCTCGGCCTGCTGCACACGCACCTGCGCCGCGTTCTGCGCCACGTCGGCCTGCCGCGCCGGCAGCGTGGCACGCGCCTGGGTCAGCTGCGCTTCGGCCTGGTCGCGCTGTGCCAGCAGCTGGTCCAGCCGCACCTGGGTGTCGCGCGGGTCGATCTCTGCCAGCACCTGGCCGACGGAGACCACCTGGTTGTCCTCCACCAGCAGCTTGACCACCCGGCCGCTGATCTGGGCGGAGACTTGCGAGACGTGAGCGTCGACGAAGGCGTCGTCGGTGGTCTCAAAGTGCCGCGCGTCCAGCCAGTAGACCACGCAGGCTATGACGATGCCGGCCACGAGCAGCACCCCGGCCAGCCGCTTGGCCCAGCTGCCGCCTTTGTTGGTGACCGGTTCGTCCAGCTTGATCAGCGATGCCGAATGGTCGTCCACGCTGCGCATCCTGTGGCGTTAGGTTAACAACCATAACTGACTGAACGGTTCGGTCAACAGAAAGCAAGCAAGGCTTCTTTTTTTCAAAAAAAGAAGCCTTGCTTTGCTTTCACTGCGCCGCCGCCACCTGGCCCGGCGCCACCACCCGTCTTGCCGGATCCCGCAATATCGTATCCCGCATGATGTCGCGTGCCAGCGGTGCCGCCACGTCCGCCCCGGCGTTGCCGTGCTCCACCACCACCGCCACCGCGTAGCGCGGCGCGTCGTACGGTGCGAAGCAGATGAACAGCGCATGCGGGCGGAATTCCCACGGCAGGCTGGCGCTGTTGAAGTGGCCGTGCTCGCGCGCCCAACGGCTGACGCGGCGCACCTGGCTTGACCCGGTCTTGCCCGCCAGCTGCATGCCCGGCAGGCCAAGCCGCGCGTGTGGCGCGGTGCCGCCGGCCTCGTACACCACGGCGAACATGCCGGCGCGCACGGTGGCCAGCGCGTCCTCCGGCACGTCCATCAGAGGCCAGTCTTCCGCCTTGGCGCCGGTCTGGCCGGTGCCGGAGATCAGCCGCGTCACGTGCGGCACCACGGCGCGGCCGGTGGCGATGCGGCTGCAATAGGTCGCCAGCTGCAGCGGTGTGGCCAGCACGTATCCCTGGCCGATGCCGCAGCTGATGGTGTCGCCGATGTTCCAGGCGTGGCCGTGCCGGCGGCGCCAGGCCTGCGTCGGCATCAGGCCTTTTCGCGCGCCGGGCAGGTCCACGCCGGGGTCCACGCCGAAGGTGAAGTCGTTTGCGGGCTGCGCCAGCGCGTCGATGCCGGTGCGCCGTGCCACCTCGTAGAAGAACACGTCGCAACTGTGTTTCAGCCCGCCATGCAGGTCCAGCGAGCCGTGGCCGTGCTTGCGCCAGCAGTGGAAGCGCGTGTCGCCCAAATCGATGTAGCCGGGGCAGTTGATCCGGTCGGTCTCGGTGATGGTGCCGGCGCGCAGGCCCGCCAGTCCCACGGCAACCTTGAAGGTGGAGCCTGGCGGGTACACGCCGGCGGTCGCCTTGTTGATCAGCGGCGTCTTGCGGTCGGACGTCCACTCCACCCACTGCTTTTCGGACAGGCCGCTGTCGAACAACGCGGGGTCGAAGCTCGGCGTGGTGGTCATCGCCAGCACCTCGCCGTTGGTGCAGTCCATCACCACGGCGCTGGCCGCCATGTCGCCCAGGCGGGCCAGGATGCTGCGCTGCAGTTCCATGTCGATGGTCAGGCCCATCTCGTCGCCCGGCGTGCCGTCCTTGCGGTCCAGCTCGCGGATGATCCGGCCGACGGAGTTCACCTCCATCTGCACCTCGCCGGCGTCGCCGCGCAGGTCCTCCTCGTGGAACATCTCCACCCCCGCGCGGCCCACGCGCACGCCGGGCAGCGCCAGCACCGGGTCGTCGCCGAGGTCTGCCTCGCTGGGGGGGGCCACGTAGCCTACGATGTGCGCGAGGTCCGGGCCGAACGGGTAGTGCCGCGTGGTGCCGACGTCGACGATCACGCCGGGCAGGTCCGGCGCGTTCACCTCGATCCTGGCCATCTGGTCCCAGTCGAGGAACTCCTTGACGGTGACCGGGATGAAGCGGCGGTTGTGCTTCAGCTCGCGCTCGATGCGCGCGTGGTCGTGGTCCTCCAGCGGCACCAGGCGGTCGAAGGCGGCCAGCGTGGCGGCGACGTCGGTGGTCTCCTCGGCCAGCAGCAGGGCGCGCCAGTTGAGGTTGTTGCCGGCGAGCACCTGGCCGAAACGGTCGATGATGCGGCCGCGCGGGGCGGCGATCAGGCGGGCGCTGACGCGGTTGCTCTCGGCGAGGGTGGCGTATTTGGCGCCTTGTTCGACCTGTACGCGGTAGAGCTTCACCGCCAACGCGCTTAGGGCGGCGGTCTGGCCGGCCATCAGGACCAGGGCGCGCCTGGTGAAGACGCCGTTGCGTTTGCCTTCCTGTTTCAAGGAAGCAAAGCCTTCCTTTGACGAAGGGCGAATTGAGGTTTCGGCGCGAACACCCTGACGGAGAGTGGGGCCACCTTCGACGCGCGATTTTCGT
>CAXUIR010000247.1:3511-4463 GCA_964251005.1 uncultured Acetobacteraceae bacterium
GGGCGTTTCCCCCCCAAGCCGTCGGGGGGGGGTGCCGCTCCCGTGCCCCCGCCCGCACGGCCAAACGAAGAGCTAACGTCGAAGAAAGCCGGAGGCCGCAGCCGCCGAACGATGGTACGTGGGCGTTGAGGCGTTCGCTCCGGAACTTGAGTCCGCCAGGCAAAAAGACGTCCGTGCGGCTGTCGCGGACATGCCCGCACGGCGCGCGCTGTTGGAAAAAGAACATGCTCAGCCTGCCCTTTCCGGCGCTGCGACGCTGCGGTGCAACGCTATCAGATAGTAGGCCAGGAACGGGTAGAACCCCGTGGCGATGCCGAACTCGAAGACGCCAGGCCACGGCGGCGGCAGGCGCCAGTTGAAC
Organism: uncultured Acetobacteraceae bacterium; assembly: GCA_964251005.1. Classification (GTDB taxonomy): domain Bacteria; phylum Pseudomonadota; class Alphaproteobacteria; order Acetobacterales; family Acetobacteraceae; genus BOG-908. Next base: position 3,873 of record CAXUIR010000247.1, read on the forward strand.
AGGCTCACCAGCAGCCACTCGCCCGCGGCAGAAGCGGCCGCAACCCCGCAGAACATCAGCCACACGGTGGCGAAACCGCTGCGCGTGAACGTGCGCCGCAGCCGCAACGCCGCCGCGTGGACCAGCAGCAGGATGAACACGTGCACGCCGATCGGGCCCTGCGCCAACAGGTCCAGCAGCAGCCCGATCGCGAACACCAGCAGCGCCGGCAGCGAGGCCGGGCGGTACAGCGACCAGAAGAACACGCAGGCGGTCGCCCAGGCCGGCTGCAACTGCGCCTGCCCGGGAATGCCGAACGGCGCGGACATCAGCAGCAGCACGGCGATGGTCTGTGCGCCGGGCAGCGTGTAGCGCGCAGCCGTGTCCAGCGTCAGCCAGAGGCCGGGATGCGGGCGTATGCCGGGTTGACGGTCGCTCATGTCGCTGACCGCAGCGGTATGGCTGCCGCTGCGGTGAACGCAAGGTTTTGTTTGCGGGAACAAGGATCGTCCGAGGGACGCACCGCCGTGTTATACCGGCGGCCCCCATGCTGACTTACAGAAAGCAAGCGGTCCTTTTTTGAAAAAAAGGACCAAAAAACTTTTGACTCCG
>CAXUIR010000248.1:0-4462 GCA_964251005.1 uncultured Acetobacteraceae bacterium
GCCCGGGCCCCTTGGCCCCGTGGCGGGCGGGCGGGCCCTGGTCCGGAGTTCCGTTCGGCTGCCCCGGCCGTGAACGGTTTCGTCCTGTGGCGTGGTCCAGCAAGCTCGCGCCTTGCCCAGCTTTCGCTCGCTTGGCCATCTCAGCTTAACGCCACGGTTCGGCACGCACGCTCGCGGATTTGGTGGCAATCAGCTCGTCTGCGGTAGGACAGGTGCGCGGGCCTACATGCCTGAGAGAAAGCAAGCGTCTTCTTCGAGAAAAAGAGCAAAAAGCTTTTCTCCGGCTGTCGCGGAAAGCTGAGACGACATGCTTCATCCTGGCGTGCCTACGGAGACAAAAGTTTCTTGGTTCTTTTTTTCAAAAAAGAACCGCTTGCTTGCCTCTCTCGAGCTTACGCGTAAGGCGGCTGGTGCAGCCCTGCCGGCGAGATGGTGAACACCTCGCAGCCTGCCTCGGTGACGCCCACCATGTGCTCGAACTGCGCCGAGAGGCTGCGGTCGCGCGTTACCGCGGTCCAGCCGTCGTCGAGTACCTTCACCTCCGGACGGCCGGCGTTGACCATCGGCTCGATGGTGAAGAACATGCCGGGCCGTAGAACCGGGCCTTCGCCGCGGCGGCCGAAATGCAGCACGTTGGGGGCGGCGTGGAAGCTGCGGCCGATGCCGTGGCCGCAGAAATCGCGCACCACGCTGAAGCGGTTCGCCTCCACGTAGGTCTGGATGGCGTGGCCGAGGTCGCCGAGCGTAGCGCCGGGTTTGACCGCTTCGACCCCCTTCATCAGCGCCTGGTAGGTTACGTCCAGCAGGTTGCGCGCCCGGGTGGACAGCGCGCCGGCGCCATACATTCGGCTGGTGTCGCCGTGCCAGCCGTCGAGGATCACGGTCACGTCGATGTTGACGATGTCGCCCTCGGCCAGCTTCTTTTCGCCCGGGATGCCGTGGCAGACGACGTGGTTGATGCTGGTGCAGATCGACTTGGGGAAGCCGCGGTAGTTCAACGGCGCCGGCACTGCGCCGTGGGCCAGGATGAACTCGTGGCACAGCCGGTCCAACTCCGCAGTGGCCACGCCGGTCACCACGTGCGGGGCGATCATGTCCAGCGTGCGGGCGGCGAGCTGGCCGGCAGCGCGCATCCCGGCGAAATCCGCCTCGCCGTGGATGGTGATGCGCCGTGCCTCGCTGCCGCCGTCCATTCGTCTACCTTTATCGCTGCAAGGTTGCGAAGATGCGGTGACGCGGCTGGCGAGGCAAGGCAAGCGCTTCTTTTTTGAATAAAAGAAGCAAAAAACTTTTGCTCCCTGTCGGGTGCCAGCTTTGGAGCGCGCGACAGCGGAGACAAAAGTTTTTTGGTTCTTTTTTTCAAAAAAGAACCGCTTGCTTACGCCTTCCTAGTGTGCGCCGCGACTGCGCAGCCATGATGCCCGGTGCAGACCGCCGCGTGCCGCACGCCGACCGGCGCCGCCCTCACGTGGGACACCGCGAGTGCCGCGTGCACCAGGTGGCCGTGGTGGTGGAACGCCGCGTATCGCAGGGCCACGCCCGGCAGCGGCGCCGCCTCGGCGCTTGCGATCAGCGAGGGCAGTCGGAACCGCGAGGGTGCGTGGCGGGTGACCGGCACGCCCTGCTGGGTGAAGCCGTCATCCAGCAGCGTCGCCATGTGCAGGTCGCGCTCCGGGTTGGAGCTGGCGCCCATCACCACGCCGATCAGCCGCACGCCGCCGCGCATCGCCGAGGTGACCAGGTTGTGGCCGGCCGCCTGGGTGTAGCCGGTTTTCAGCCCGTCGGCGCCCTCGTAGGCGGTCAGCATGCGGTCGTGGTTGGGGATGGCGTGGCCGTGGAAGTAGAACACCGGCTCGCTGAAGTAGTGGTAGAAGTTCGGGAAGTCGGTGATCAGGTGGTGCGCCAGCAGAGCGAGGTCGCGCGCGGTGGTGGTCTGCTCGGGGTCTGGCAGGCCGGAGGCGTTGCGGAACGTCGAGTTGGTCATGCCGAGTGCACGGGCGCGCAGCGTCATCATCTGAGCGAAACGGTCCTCGTCGCCGCCGATCAGTTCGCCCAGGGCGGCGGCCGCGTCGTTGGCCGACTTGGTCACGATCGCCAGGACCGCGTCGCTTACGGTGAAGTAGGTGCCTGGCAACAGCCCCAGCTTGGACGGCTCCATGGCGGCGGCGTGGCCGGACACCGGCACCGTCTGGCCCAGCGTCAGCTTGTTGTCTCGCAGCGCCTCGAACGCCATGTAAAGTGTCATCAGCTTGGTCAGGCTGGCTGGGTATCGCAGCGAGTCGGCGTTGGCCGCCTCGAGCACCTTGCCGGAGCCGTTGTCGACGATGATCGAGCTGTAGCGGGCGGAGCCGATCTGCGCCTGCGCCGGGCAGGTGGCCATCGCCAGGCAGGCGCATGCGCACCACGCCAGCCAACGCATCTGCTTGCCATCGATCATCCGTCGCAAGAAGGACGCCATTGTCAAACCATCCCTCGCCGGCTGGATCGGGGCGACTGTAGCGGCGAAATTCCGCTTCTGTCCAGCACACTAGCGTGCGTTGGCGTAATCCAAAGGTAAGTTCGCACGCTAACCTCGCTTGCGCCGGAACGACGACTATCACGGAAAGGTGACCCATGTCACCTGCCGATGACGGGCGCAAATCGTCGGTCGGTGAGAGGAGACAGGTTCCGCCGGTAGGCCATTGTGCGCGCACAAACCTGTTGACTGCAAAAAATCTCTACCCTAGGTAGTCGTTGTTGCAGTGCACAATGCGCTGCCAATCGCATGCGACGGTTCGCCGATTTCGGAATCGTCCTGGCAAACTGGAGCAGGTAATGATCACGAAGGCAAAAGCGATCGAGGCAGCCGCTGGCGAAGCTAAGAAGATCGAGTCGATGTCCCACGAGCAGACTGTCGAGGGCATCAAGCAGGGCGCTGCCACTGCTGCGGCAAGCATCGAGCAGACGCAGGCCCAGGTCAAGGAAGGCCTCGCGCGCGCGATGAAGACCGCGGAGAAGGTGACGACGTTCAGCCAGGGCAACCTGGAAGCCATGATGAAGTCCAGCCAGATCCTTGCGACCGGCTTCACCGAGCTGTCCAAGCTGATGGCCGCCAGTGCCCGCGCCAGCCTGGATGAGACGATGAACACCGTCCGCGCGCTCACCACCGTCAAGTCCGTCAAGGAAGCCGTCGAGCTGCAGACCAGCTTCGCCCGCGCCTCGATGGAAAAGGCGATGAGCGAGAGCGGCAAGATCACCGAGCACTCGCTGAAGCTGGCCGAGCAGGCGATGGCGCCGATCTCCGCGCGCGTCAACGTGGCCGTCGAGAGCTTCTCGTAAGCGCCTCACGCTGAGGATTGCCCACCCTTCGTCGGGTGGTGACGATGGCAAGGCCCGGGAGCGATCCCGGGCCTTGCGTCGTTTTTGCACCACTCGTGAGCGGCTGGCGGCTGCCCGCATCAGCATCTGCTCTTTTCCAGCCTGCCCGGGTTCCGATATCATGGCTGCTTCACAGCGCGGGCGCTGTCCTCATGCCGGTCCTCGGCTGAGGCGCGCGCCCGCGCAGACGGTCCGCTGCTTGAGCGGCGCCAGGATGGTCCGACGATGAGTGACAACGACAAGCGAGGCGGCGACAGCCCCGGCACCGGCGTGGTGGTCAAGGCGCGGCCGAAGACGCGCAAGCCGGCCATGTACAAGGTTCTGATGCTGAACGACGACTACACGCCGATGGAGTTCGTCGTCCACGTGCTCGAGCGCTTTTTCCAGAAGACCCGCGAAGAGGCGACCCGCATCATGCTGCACGTCCATCGCCGCGGCGTGGGCGTCTGCGGCGTATTCACCTACGAGGTGGCCGAGACCAAGGTGACCCAGGTGATGGACCTGGCCAGGCAGAACCAGCATCCCTTGCAATGCACGATCGAGAAGGACTGAGACCGGCTAGGAGAAAGCAAGGCCTTCTTTTCTGAAGAAAAGAAGCAAAAGACTTTTGGTCCTGCTGTCGCGATGGTTCTGCCACGCGCGCCCAAGGGAACAAAAGTTTTTTGGTTCTTTTTTTCAAAAAAGAACTGCTTGCCTTGCCTAACATCCGGCTAGGTCGGTCGTCGGAAAATATGCGCTCGTCTGACGAGCGAGCTCTCGCCAGGCCGTGTTCCAGCACTGTGACGGTGCCGCCAACGCGCACTCGTCAGGCACGTGCGCAGAGTGGTTACCGACGCCTGAAGGGTTGACCCTGGCCCAAGGCTTTCACCAAGCGGAAACCATCCCCAGATAAGTTGGATCGGCAAGCCACGCCGGTGACGATTTCTCTTTCAGGACGCCGCGAACTGCGGCCATCCTGTCATCATCCGGGTGAGGCGGGGGCAAGGGTTCCCCGGCACCAGGTGCCCAGGGGCAAGAAGCACTATGCTGTCACGCAATCTAGAACAGACACTTCACCGGTCCCTCTCCTTCGCCAGCGCCCGCCGGCTCGAATACGCGACTCTCG
>CAXUIR010000249.1:0-2287 GCA_964251005.1 uncultured Acetobacteraceae bacterium
ACTCAGGCCACCCGCGCGTTTTTCGACCAGCGCGGCTACACCGAGGTCGAGACCCCCTACGCCGTCCCGGCGCCCGGCGAGGAGGTTCACCTTCTCCCCTTCGCCACCGCGCGGACCCTGCCCACCGGCGAGAGGGAACCGCTGTACCTGCACACCAGCCCCGAGTTCGCCATGAAGCGCCTGCTGGTAGCCGGCGCAGGCCCGATCTTCCAGCTCGCCCGCGTCTGGCGCAACGGCGAGCGCAGACGCTCGCACGCGCCCGAGTTCACCATGCTGGAGTGGTATCGCCCGCATGCCAGCCTGGAAGCGCTGGTCGACGAGACTCACGCCTACCTGCGCGCGCTGCTGCCGCCGGCCATCGAACGCCAGGGCCGCGTCATCGACATCACTCACGCCCGCTACCTCACCATGGCCGACGCGTTTCGCCGCTACGCCGGGGCCGACCTGCTCGCCACGCTTGACGACGCGCCGGCACTGGCCGCCTCCGCGGGCGCCACGCTGCGCGAGGGCGAGACCTGGGAGGATTTGTTCTTCCGCCTGCTGCTCGAGCGCATCGAGCCGCACATCGGCTGGGACCACCCCACCTTCCTCACCCACTGGCCGGCCGCCCAGGCAGCGCTCGCCGTGCGCGACCCCCATGACCCGCGCGTGGCGCTGCGCTTCGAGCTGTTCGTGGGCGGGCTAGAGCTCGCCAACGCCTTCGAGGAACTCACCGACGCCGACGAGCAGCGCGCCCGGTTCGAAGCAGACCGCGCCCGCCGCCACGCGCTCACCGGCCCGGACTGGCCGCTCGACGAGGACTTCCTCGCAGCGCTTGCGCACGGCATGCCGCCGTCGTCCGGCATCGCCCTGGGGTTTGACCGCCTGGTCATGCTGGCGACGGGCGCAGAAAGAATCGAGCAGGTTGTCTGGCTGCCGGCGCCGCCCGACCCCATGTGAGGCGTCTGAAAACAGGTCGAAACGCCGCCGGAGCACCGCCCAACCATGCGCACCCCATTTGCCCGTACTGGCGCCTTTGCCGCCCTGGCCCTGTTGGCCAGCTGCGCCTATCCTAACCCGCAGCACGTCGCCCAGCTCAACGCGCTGGTTGGCAAGTCGGAACCCGATCTGCTGCGCAGCTACGGCGTGCCCAACAGGGTGTACGACACCAGCGGCCTGCGCTTCGTTACTTACTCGGTAAACCGGGTCGAGAGTATCCCCGGCGACTACGGTTCCGGCTTTGGTTACGGTGGTTTCGGGTATGGCGGGTTCGGCTACGGGTACGGCGGTGGCTTTGGCGGTTTCGGATCCGAGATCGTCCAGCGCGATTGCAACACGACGTTTGAACTTCGGTCTGGCGTTGTGCAGTCTTATAGTTTGCGTGGGAATGATTGCTGAAGGGGAGAAAGCAAGCGGTTCTTTTTTGAAAAAGAGAACCAAAAAACTTTCGCTCTCTTGGGGCTATCTGCTGATGTGTTCACGACAGTCGACCCTCTTCGACGCCAAAGAAGCAGCGACAAACTTCCAGTCGTGTTGTCGTGAAGGTTTCCGCAGCGCGCGACAGCGGAGTGAAAAGTTTTTTGGTTCTTTTTTTCAAAAAAGAACTGCTTGCTTGCCTGTAACCAGTGAAATCGAAGCCGGGTCGGCCTCACCTCCCTCGCTCGAACACCCAGTACCTCGGCGTCCGCCCAGCCGCCAGCGCTTTGGCCTCGTATCGAGTAGGCGGCCAACCAGCCGGCCGGTGCGTACCCAGCGCGCGCATCGCGAAGAACGTCTGCGCACTCATCACCTCGTCCACCCAGGCCTGATACGTCGGGTCGTCTGTCGCGACCCGCCACTCCGCATCGGGCGTCATCTTGCTGGCGACGAGTGCCACCGTCTCCGGGTGGACGAAGCGCCGTTTGGCATGGCGCGCCTTTGGCCAGGGGTCTGGAAACAGCAGGAACAACCGGTCCAGGCTGGCGTTGGGGAGCGCGCGCAGCAGTGCACGCGCGTCGTCCGGCCAGACGCGCAGGTTGGCGGGCAGCGGGGCGTCCGCCTCGCCGCCTTCCGGCACCAGGGCGGCGAGCAGAGAGCACAGTCCCTGCTCGAACACCTCGCAGGCGCTCAGGGTCGCCTCCGGGTGGGCGGCCACCTGGGCGCGGCTGTGCTCGCCGCCGCCGAAACCCACCTCCAGCCAGAGCGCGTTGCCTGCGGGCAGCGAGGCTTGGGGGTCGTAGCGCAGGCGGGGGAGCGTCACGTCGAGGAGGAGCTGCTGGCGCGGGCGCAGTGCGTGGGTGCGCTGGCGGCCGTAGAGCCGGTCCGGCGT
>CAXUIR010000249.1:2297-3853 GCA_964251005.1 uncultured Acetobacteraceae bacterium
GGGGGGGGGTGGGGGCTCCCGGCGGCGGCGCGGCCGGGGGGGGCGGTCGGCCGGAACGCGCAAGTCCGGGCCGGCGATGGGTGTTACCGGCCGAAGGCGGAGCGCAGGGACGGCACCAGGTCGGTCTGCTCCCAGGTGAACCGTCCGGCATCCGGCGTGCGGCCGAAATGTCCGTAGGCGCTGGTTGGCACGTAGATGGGCGCGTTCAGCTGCAGGTGCTCGCGGATGCCGCGCGGCGAGAGGTTCATCAGCTCGCGCAGGGTGTGCTCCAGCTTGGGCTCGTCGACGTCCTGCCCGGTGCCGTGCAGCTCCACGTAGACGTTGAGCGGATGGGCGACGCCGATGGCGTAGCTGATCTGGATGGTGCAGCGGTCCGCGAGGCCGGCGGCGACCACGTTCTTGGCCAGGTAGCGCGCGGCGTAGGCGGCGCTGCGGTCCACCTTGGTGGGATCCTTGCCGGAGAACGCGCCGCCGCCGTGCGGAGCGGCACCACCGTAGGTGTCCACGATGATCTTGCGGCCGGTCAGCCCGCAATCGCCGTCTGGACCGCCGATGACGAACTTGCCGGTCGGGTTGATGTAGAGCTCGTCGTCGGCGCACATCCAGCCCTCCGGCAAGGCGTCGGCGATGAGCGGGCGCAAGGCCTGGTGGATGGCAGATTGCTCCATGCCGTCCTCGTGCTGGGTGGACAGCACGACGGAGGTGGCCGCCACCGGCTTGCCGTCCACGTAGCGCAGCGTGACCTGGCTTTTGGCGTCCGGCAGCAGGCCGGCCACCCGCGCATCGCCGGCGCGGCGCAACTCGCTAATGGTGCGCAGGATCAGGTGGGCGTAGTGGATGGGCGCCGGCATCAGGCTGGGCGTCTCGGTGGTGGCGTAGCCGAACATGATGCCCTGGTCGCCGGCGCCCTCGTCCTTGTTGCCGGCCGAGTCCACGCCGACTGCGATGTCGGGCGATTGGGCGTGCAGGTGGCACTCGATATGGGCGTGGCGCCAGGAGAAGCCCTCCTGGTCGTAGCCGATGTCGCGCACCGCCTCGCGCGCCAGATGGATCAGGCTGTCGGGCGTCACGCTGGACGGCCCGCGCGTCTCGCCGGCCAGGATGATGCGGTTGGTCGTCACCAGCGTCTCGCAGGCCACGCGCGCCTGCGGGTCGGCGGCGAGAAAGGCGTCAAGCACGGTATCGCTGATCCGGTCGGCCACCTTGTCCGGATGGCCTTCGGAGACGGATTCGGACGTGAACAGGAAATCGCCCTTGTCGCGCATGATGTGCTGGTCCGTGCAAGAAGGAGGGTGGTCACGCGCCTGGGCCGGCGCCGCCCCGGGGCCACGCGTGCGCGGCGGGCTGCATGGCGGATCGGCGGCGGGGGGTCAAGTTCGGTGGCGTCAGGCGGCCAGGCGCGCCTCGGCCAGGATCGTATCCATGCCGGCCAGCGGCGCACCCGCGCCGAACGTGGCCGCACCCGACAGGCGGAGGGCGAGCAGGCCGGCAGCCTGTGCCTCGCGCCCACCCTCCTGCAACGCGCGGGCGGATGACAGCATGGCCAGCCGTTCGAC
>CAXUIR010000249.1:3863-4223 GCA_964251005.1 uncultured Acetobacteraceae bacterium
ATGCGGCGAGCTCGTCGAGCGCGCCTGAGGCTCTCTCGCCCAGCGCGCGGGCCGGCGCCAGATAGGTGCGCAGCGCGTGGGCGGCCTGCGTCTCCCGGCCCAGCGCGCGCAGCACGTCGAGCGCGATCACGTTGCCCGACCCTTCCCAGATCGCGTTCAGCGGGGAGGCGCGGAACAGGCGGGGCAGCAGCCCCTCCTCGATATAGCCCGCGCCGCCATGCGCCTCCATCGCTTCGGCCACCAGGACGGGGCAGCGCTTCGTCACCCAGTATTTGGCGACCGGCGTCAGCACGCGGGCCAGCGCGGCCTGGCCCGTGTCGCCGGCCGCGGCGCGGTCGAAAGCCTGGGCGATCCGAAAGG
>CAXUIR010000249.1:4233-4454 GCA_964251005.1 uncultured Acetobacteraceae bacterium
CCGCGACAGGCTGGCCGCGCCCACGATGCAGTCGAGCCTTGTGTGGTTCACCATCTCCACGATCGTGCGCACGCCGCGGCCCGGTTCGCCCACGCGCCAGGCCAGGGCGCCCGCATAGTCGATCTCGGCCGACGCATTGGCGCGATCGCCCATTTTGTCCTTCAGCCGCTGGATCTCGATCGCGTTGCGCTCGCCGTCCGGGCGCCAGCGCGGGACCAGGA
>CAXUIR010000250.1:0-4442 GCA_964251005.1 uncultured Acetobacteraceae bacterium
GCGGAAATGCGGCGTGGCGACCTGGCGCTGGTCCAGGCCCATCACGGCCACCACGTCGGCGGTGATCTCGTCGGGGATGTCGATGTGGCCGGAGCGCGCCACGAAGCTGCGGCCGGCCTCGGTGTAGACGCCGATCTGCTCGGGCCGGAAGGCGGCGGTCATCTGGGCGTAGGTGCCGCGCAGCTTGACCAGGTGGGCGCCGGCATCCTCCTCCACCACCGTCAGGCCGAACGCCTTGGCCACGTCGCGGACGCGCTGGACGCTCGCTTCCGGCGTTGCGTGCAGCGCGCGGTAGGCCTCGCGGCTGATCCCCGGGCCGCCGGCATGGGTGGCAGCGTCCAGCGGTGCGGCCGGCTTCAGCACCACACTCACCTGCACCTCGCCGTCGGGATCCACGTCGCTGACGCGCGTCGCCGTCTCGGGTGCGTTGCGGAAACTTGCGTGAAATCTGCCCATGGAACCACCCCCGAAAAGCCTACGATGATCCTCAACGATTGGCCGGGCGCAAGCAAACTCGCCGTGCATGTCAGGGCGGCTGCGCTACAGTGGCGACATGCCGCCGCGTCCCCGACCACTCAGCCAGCACGACCGCGACGCCTGGACCGCCTACATCCGCCACGTGCGCGCGCTGGGCGGCCGCCCTCTGCCGGCGCCGGACGCCGTGGCCCCGCCGAAGCCGCCAGCAGCGCCCGTCCGCACGCCGGCCCTGCCCGCCCAGCGCGCCCGCGCGGCAGCTCCGCCGCAGCCGATCACCACCGGGCTGCAGCCGGCCGGGCTGGACAACGCCACCTGGAACCGGCTGCGCGGCGGCAAGCTCGCACCCGCCCGCACGCTGGATTTGCACGGCAAGACCACGCAGGCGGCCTTTCACGCGCTGGAACGTTTCCTGGTCAGCGCCCACGCCGAACAGCTGCGCTGCGTGGAGGTCATCACCGGGCGCGGGTCCGGCGAGACTGGTGGCGTCATCAAACGGGAGCTCCCGATGTGGCTGAACCTCCCAAGGCTGCGGCCGCTGGTGCTGGCGGCGACGCATCCGCATCCGGCTAATCCGGGGAGCACGCGGGTGTTGTTGCGGCGGGTGAAGTAAGCAAGCAGGCAAGCGGTTCTTTTTTGAAAAAAACCAAAAAACTTTTGCTCTCGTGGGTGCTCGAAGCTGAGGCGTGTCGTCTCAACCGTCCGCGACCGCCGTAGCTTCTTTTCTCGAAAAAGAAGCGCTTGCTTACTCCCTTCAACCCCCCCTCAGGCAAGCCGCAATCAGCGCGCCGGCTTCCGCGCCAGTCTTCGCCACGTGCCAATTGGCCGACAGCTTGCACTGCTGGGCGCGTGCCTCGCTGGCATGCGCGGCGAGCGCCTCGTCCACGCAGGTCCGCCACTCCACCATCGCCGGGTCTTCCGCCATCACCAGCTGGCACGCCTGCACCAGCGTCTTGGCACCCGGCGTGGCACCACGGGTCATCAGGTGCTTCAGCGCCTGGGCCGAGCCGATTTCGGCCTGCACGCAGGCGCCCTTGCTCGTCTTGCGGTTCGAACAGGCGGTGTTGTAGGCGTCCCAGCCCACCGAGCTGTCCTCCTTTGTCAGGCCGGAGAGTGCCACGCTCAGCGCGGGGTCGCGGCGCAAATCGGCCGCACATTCCGACACACCCTGCTCCACGGCCTGTTCGGCCAGCTTCTCCGGCGTGTCGGCGTCCAGCCCCGGATCGTGGTCGTGCTGCAGCTGCTCGCGGATCACCGCCAGCATCACCGGTTGCGCGTAGGCGGGGTTGCCGCGGCAGATGTTGGTCGCCTCGTCGGCCGCGGCTGGCGTGGTCAGGAGCAACAGGGCGAGCGCCGGTGTTTTCATGGCGCGAGTTTTAGGCGGGAATGGCAGCGATTGGCAGAGGAAGAAAGCAAGCGCTTCTATTTCGAGAAAAAGAAGCAAAAAGCTTCTGTTCCGGCTGTCGCGGACCTTTCGGCCGGCGTGTACCCCAGGAAGCAAAAGTTTTTTGGTTCTTTTTTTTCAAAAAAGAACTGCTTGCCTTGCTTGCCCGTGCCACGGTCACGCCCAATGCCCGTCACCGATCCTTATGCGGAACCTTCCGCCCTGCGGGAAGGCATCGTCTATGCCCTGCTGACGTTCGTCGTCCACCTTGCCGCAAACCCGCATTACGGCTTCTTCCGCGACGAGCTCTACTTCATCGCCTGCGGCCGTCATCCTGCGTGGGGCTACGTGGACCAGCCGCCGGTGGTGCCGCTGCTGGCCGCAGCCTCCCAGGCGGCCGGCCTATCGCTGACGCTGCTGCGCGCTGTACCGGCACTTTTCGCAGGTGCCACCACCTACGTCGTCTGCCTGCTCGCCGTGCAGTTCGGCGGCGGCTGCTTTGCCGTGCGCCTGGCCGCGCTGTCCAGCGCTTTAGCGCCGGTGCTGATGTCCTTCGGCATGCTCCTCTGCCCCGATTCGGTGCAGCTGGTGTGTTGGCCGCTCGGCATCCTCTGCGTCGCGCGTGCGCTGGACCGTGACCCGGCGTGGTGGCTTGCCGCGGGGCTCGTGCTGGGGGTAGCAGGCGAGGCGAAATACAGCGCGGTCATGCTGGCGGTCGCCCTCCTGTTCGGCATCGTCTGCACCGGCCGCTGGCGCGCGCTCGCCACGCCTTTCCTGGCCGGCGGGCTAGCAGTGGCCGCGGTCGTGCTGCTGCCGAACCTGGTCTGGCAATTGGACCACGGCCTGCCGATGGTCGAGGTGCTGCATGCCGGCCGGGCCGGGAAAAACGTGCTGCTCTCCCCTGCGGAGTTCCTGTGGCAGCAGGTGACGCTCACCAACCCTGTCCTGGCGCCGGTCTGGATCGCCGGCCTGCTCTGGTGCCTGGCGCGGCCGGGACTGCGCTGGCTCGGCGTGGGCGCCTGCGCGCTGCTCGCCCTGATGATCGTCCTGCACGGCAAATCCTACTACGCCGCGGCGGTCTACCCGGCGCTGTTCGCGGCCGGCGGCGTGGCGGTCGAGCGGATCAGTGCGGCCTCCCGGCGGCTGCGCCCGGCGGTGCTGGCCATGGCGCTGGTGTCCGGCGCGGCGCTGGTGCCCACCAGCCTGCCGGTTTTGCTCGAACCCGCGATGCTCGCCTACACCCGGGCGCTCGCCGAGGTCGGGATCGTGCCGATGGAGAACGAGCGGCACCGCTCGTCACCCCTGGGCCAGGTTTACGCGGACATGCATGGCTGGCAGCACCTCGCCGACCAGGTCGCCGCCGTCGCAGGTGCCCTGCCCGCCGCGGAGCGTGCCGACTTGCGCGTCTTCACCGCCAACTATGGCGAGGCTGCAGCCATCGACGTGCTCGCCCCGCGCGGCGCGCTGCCCCGCACGCTCAGCGGTCACAACCAGTACTGGGTGTGGGGACCTGGCGACGAGAACGGCAAGCTGCTGATCGACGTCGGCGGCAAGCTGGAGGACGACCGCAAGATATGCAGCTTGGCGGAGCTGGCCGGCGTGTTCGACGCCGACTACGTGATGCCGCACGAGGCAGGACTGCAGATCATTCTCTGCCGCGGACTGACACTGTCCACCGCGGCGCTTTGGGCGAAGGTCAAGCACTTCGAGTGAGTGATGCAAGGCGAAGCAAGCACTTCTTCTTCGAAAACTAAGACTGCTTGCCTTGTCTTCGCTCTTGTCATCTGTTGATAGCGGATCGATCGGGCAGGGGACCATCGAGCCAGCTGTATTTGAAACCTCGCAGCCGGCCCTTGGACTTCAGGCTTGTGTATCACACCCGCAGGTGATCAGGAATGACCAGGCCAAGCCGGTTCGGCACGTCCCAGATTTCCCGCGCGGTGCGCACCGGGGTGAAGCCGGCGCGCAGGTAGTTGGGCAGGGCGCGCGGGTGGTCGGCGGTGCAGGTGTTCACCGTGACGGCGCGCGGCTTGTGTGCCCAGGCGGTGGCCATGGCCAGGCGCAGCAGGGTGGTGCCCATGCCCTGGCCGATGGCGTGCGGCAGCAGCCCGAAATAGCTGATGTTGACGGTGTGGACGGCGCGGGCGTCGAGTTCGAAGAAGCCGGCCGGTTCGGCGTGGCGGTAGAGCACGTGGAGGGACACGCCGGGCGAGCCGAGCAGGGCGGCGAGCTGAGCTTCGGGCATGGTGCGGCGCAGCCACCACACGTAGGAAGCGCCGGCGGTGTCGTAGAGGTAGCGGTAGAAGCCGACGGTGGGTTGGGTGGCGCGCACGATGGAGGCGTGTGCCGGCAGGTCGATCGGGCCGGCCGGCGGCGGGGTTTCCTGGCGCAGGAAGGTGACGAGCACCGCGATGCGGGTCGTCTCCTCGGGCGGCCTGAACCCCCAGATGGCATTGTCGTGAGCCCGCACTTGATTCTGCCTTCGGAAATGGGGTCTGGGGCCGACTGGCCCCCGTGGGGGTCAACGGGGGCGAGGCCCCATGCCTAGTCGGGCAGCAAGCTCCGGAGCGTGCGGCTGCGGGGA
>CAXUIR010000251.1:0-4435 GCA_964251005.1 uncultured Acetobacteraceae bacterium
CAAGCAAGCGGTTCTTTTTTGAAAAAAAGAACCAAAAAACTTTTGTTCCTGGGTATACGCTGCGGAGACTCCGCGACAGCACGAGCAAAAGTTTTTTGCGGCTTTTTTCAAAAAAGCAGGCCTTGCTTGCCTTCCGGGCAGCTGGCGTAGAACCTCGAATCGTCCAGTCTTCGTTCGAATAATTGACCCGGTAGGTTGCGGGTAACACGCATTCGTATGACAAATCCGCCTCAGATGGCGCAAGACCGGCTTTGCAGAACGGGCACTCAAAGAACAACCGCTTCCTTCATCCCCATAGCCTGCCGCTCGAACAAACGCCGGTACACGCCGCCTGCCTGCGTCACCAGCGCGTCGTGCGGCCCCTCCTCCACGATGCGCCCGCGGTCGAACACCAATATCCGATCCATCGCCCGCACCGTCGACAACCGGTGCGCGATGACGATCGCCGTGCGGCCCTCAATCAGCGTCTCCATCGCCGCCTGGATCGCCGCCTCGCTCTCCGAATCCAGGCTGGACGTGGCCTCGTCCAGGATCAGGATCGGCGCGTCGGCGAGAAACGCGCGGGCGATGGCCACGCGCTGGCGCTCGCCGCCCGACAGCTTGATGCCGCGCTCCCCCACCAGGGTCGCGTAACCCTTCGGCTGGCGCGCGATGAACTCGTGCGCGTGCGCCAACCGGGCCGCCCGCTCTATCTCGGCCGCTGACGCACCCGGCCGGCCGTAGGCGATGTTCTCCGCCAGCGTGCGGTGGAACAGCGTAGGCTCCTGCGGCACCACGGCGATCTGCCGGCGCAAACTTGCCTGCTGCACGCCGGCGATGTCCTGCCCGTCGATGCGGATTAGGCCGCCCTGCACGTCGTGCAGCCGCTGGATCAGCCGCACGAAGCTGGATTTGCCCGAACCCGAGGGCCCCACCAGGCCCACCCGCTCGCCGGCTCGGATGCTAACCGACAGCCCGTCGAACAGCGCGGTGCCGTGCGCGCCGTAGCCGAAGCGCACTCGGTCGAACTCGATCCGCCCCGCCGTCACGCGCAGCTTGCCGGCACCCGGGCGGTCCGTCACCTCCGGCGGCATCCGGTGCAGGGCCACCAGCTCGGCCATGTCGTTGACGCCGCGCTGCACCTCGCGGACGGTCTGGCCCATGGTGCGCAAGTAGCCGTGCAGCACGAAATACATCGTCAGCACGGTGGCCACGTCGCCGGCGCCCGCCTGGCCGCGCCGCCACAGCCAGGTGATGGTGCCGATGATCAGCAGCTGCAGCGCCAGCAGTGCGAGCCCCTGCAAAGAGAAGCTGCCCACGCCGCGCATCCAGGTGCGGTCGGTGCGCCGCGCCCACTTGCCCAGCACGCCGTCCAGCCGGTCCTCCTCGCGCAGCTCGGCGCCGAACGCCTTGACCGACGCGTTGCAGGTGATGGCGTCCGCCAGCGCGCCGGACACCCGGGTGTCCCACGCGTTGGAGAGCTGCGCCGCCGGCGACACCCAACTGACCGAGAGCCACACCGTCAGCACCAGGTAGGCCGCACAGCCCGCACCAACGGCGATGCCCATCGCCGGCCACCGCACGCCCAGCAGCAGCGAGGCCCCGACAAGCACGGTGATCCCCGGCAGCAGCGAGAACGCGACGACGTCGTTCAACGCGTCCACCGCGCCGGCGCCGCGCAGCACCTGGCGCACCACCGCGCCGGAAAAGCTCTCCGCATGCCAGGAGGCGGAGAAGGCCTGCACGCGGGCGAAGGCCTCCGCCTTGACGTCCTGCATCATCCGCAGCGTCAGCCGCACGATGCCCCACAGCGCCAACTGCCGCACGGCGAGCATGAAGCCGCCGAGCACGCCGATCATGACCAGCGCCCGCCAGGCGGCGTCGTGCGCGCCGGCGCCGACGGCGTCCACCAGGCGGCCGGCGAAGACGGGGGTGGCGATGTCGGCCAGGGTGGCGGCCGTCATGCCGAGCAGCACCACGGCGGCCAGGGTGCGCTGGCGCAGCCAGAGGCTTAGCAGGAAGGCGGGGACGTGCTTCATAGGCAAGGATATAAGCAAGCGGTTCTTTTTTGAAAAAAGAACCAAAAAACTTTTGCTCCCTGTCGGGGAATTTTCCGGCGAGCGCGCGGCAGCGGAGGCAAAAGTCTTTTGCTTCTTTTCTTCAGAAAAGAAGGCCTTGCTTGCTTTTGGAGGCTCCCATGACCGAACGCGTCCTAGTCACCGAAGCCGCCTCACGCGTGATCGACCGCCTGCGCGCCCAGCACGGCGACCTGCTGTTCCACCAGTCCGGCGGCTGCTGCGACGGCAGCACGCCCATGTGCTACCCGCGCGCCGAGTTCCGCGTCGGCGCGCAGGACATCCGCCTCGGCAGCATCGAAGGCCAGCCGGTCTACATCGGTGCCGCGCAGTTCGAGTACTGGGCGCACACTCAGCTCACCATCGACGTGGTGCCGGGCCGCGGCGGCGGCTTCTCGCTGGAGGCGCCGGAGGGCGTGCGCTTCCTAACGCGCAGCCGCGTGTTCACCGATGAGGAAGTGGCCGGCCTGGCTCCGGTGCGCACTGGTGCAGACGTCGCCGCCTGAGATCACCGGGGGCTGGAACCTTGGGCAGTAGGAAGAAAGCAAGCAGTTCTTTTTTGAAAAAAAGAGCCAAAGAACTTTTGTTCCTTGAGGTGAGTGCTGCGGGAGAGTCCGCGACAGCAGGGACAAAAGTTTTTTGCTGCTTTTTTTCAAAAAAGCAGGCCTTGCTTTCTGACTCCTGCAGACTTTCAGGAGAGTCGCCCTCGGGCTGCTGGTATGAGGCCTGAGCGTCATGGAACACCCGGCCGGCGCCCTCTCCCATATCCGCGTGCTCGACCTCAGCCGCGTGCTCGCCGGACCCTGGGCAAGCCAACTGCTGGGCGACCTCGGCGCCGACGTGGTCAAGGTAGAGCGCCCCGGCACCGGCGACGACACCCGAAGCTGGGGCCCGCCCAACCTGCCCGGCGGCGGCGACGCGGCTTACTTCCTCTGCGCCAACCGCAACAAGCGTTCGGTGGCGATCGATTTCACTCAGGAAGAGGGCCAGGAGGCGGTGCGCCGCCTGGCCCTGGACAGCGACGTGATGATCGAGAACTTCAAGGTCGGCGGCCTGGCGCAGTATGGCCTGGACCACGCGAGCCTCAGCGCGACGAACCCGCGGTTGATCACCTGCTCGATCACCGGCTTCGGCCAGACCGGCCCCTACGCGCAGCGGGCCGGCTACGACTTTCTGATGCAGGGCATGGGCGGGCTGATGAGCGTCACCGGCCGCCCGGACGGCGAGCCAGGCGGCGGCCCGCAAAAAGTGGGCGTGGCGCTGACCGACGTGCTGACCGGGCTCTACGCCGCAAGCGCCATCATGGCGGCGCTGATCCACCGCGACCGCACCGGCGTGGGCCAGCACATCGACCTGGCTCTGCTGGACGTGCAAGTGGCCAGCCTCGCCAACCAGACGATGAACTACCTGGTCTCCGGCCAAGCGCCCACACGCATGGGCAACGCACACCCTAACATCGTACCCTACCAGGACTTCCCCACCCTGGACGGATACATGATCCTGGCAGTGGGCAACGACGGCCAGTTTGCCAGGCTTGCGCAAGCGTGCGGGCAGCCGGGCTGGGCGGCGGACACACAGTTTGCGACAAACGCCGCGCGCGTGGCCAACCGCACGGTGCTGGTTGCGGCGCTGGCGTCAGTGACGCGCACACGCAGCACCGCAGACTGGATCGCGCTGCTGGAAGGCGCCGGCGTGCCCTGCGGGCCGATCAACACGCTGGCCGACGTGTTCGCGGATCCGCAGGTGCAGGCACGCGAGATGCAGATCTCGATGACGCACGGAAGCGGCGCGGAGCTGGCGCTGGTTGCCAACCCGATCCGAATGTCTGCGACTCCGGTGACGTACCGACTGCCGCCGCCGGTGCTGGGTGAGCACACGGAGGAAGCGCTCTCGCCCGCAAACAAAACAAAAACTTCGTCGCGACGTGATCCGAGCGGGACTTGATCGGACGCCTCGGGTGTTTCTGAAAACAGAGACTTCGGTAGCCGTCGGGAATCAACGCCTGCTCTTTTGAAAAGCAGCTAGAAGCTTCGGGTCCGGCTGTCGCGGAGTCGTCTTCAGCGATGTACATATCGAACTGACGAAGCGAGGCCTACCAATGACAGGCAAGGCAAGCGGTTCTTTTTTGAAAAAAAGAACCAAAAAACTTTTGTTCCCTTGGTGCACGCTGAAGGAAAATCCGCGATGGCAGGACAAAAGATGGCCTCAAGGGCTCGACTGTTAATATCAGCTACTCGACGATCTGATACGGGCCTGGAGTTTGACCATTGCGAGCAAGCAAGATTTAATTTTCTCAAAAGAAGTAAAAGACTTTTGTCTCCGCTGTTGCGGACTTCTCCGAAGAGCGCGCGACAGCGGAGTCAAAGTTTTTTGGTTCTTTT
>CAXUIR010000252.1:0-4411 GCA_964251005.1 uncultured Acetobacteraceae bacterium
ACCGCTGCCAGGGCGTCGCGCAGCTGCTCCTCTGCGACCCACCCCCGCACCGCCCAGTGCCGACACAGCAGCCACCGGCGACAGCGCCGCGGCGGACACCCTGAGCGCCCGCGCGCTGAAGGCCGGTTTTAACCTGCGCCGCCTCGACGCGACTTCGGTCGCCATCTCGCTCGACGAGACCGTCACACGCGACGAGCTCACCCGCCTCTGCGCCCTGTTCGACGCGGCACCCGGCACCGCCGCCCCATCCATTCCCGCCACGCTCACCCGCACCAGCCCGTTCCTTACCCACCCCGTCTTCACCGCCCACCACGCCGAGCACGCGATGCTGCGCTACCTCAAGCGCCTGGAGGACCAGGACGTGGCGCTGAACCGCGGCATGATCCCGCTCGGCTCCTGCACCATGAAGCTGAACGCCACCGCCGAGATGCTGCCGATCACCTGGCCGGGCTTCGCCAACATCCACCCCTTCGCCCCGCCGGAGCAGACCAGAGGCTACGCCACCTCCATCACGAACCTCGCTGGCTGGCTCGCGCGCGTCACCGGCTTCCACAGCGTCAGCCTGCAGCCCAACGCCGGCAGCCAGGGCGAGTACGCCGGCCTGCTCGCCATCCGCGCCTACCACGAGGCGCGCGGCGATGCGGACCGCCTGACCTGCCTGATCCCCAGCAGCGCCCACGGCACCAACCCCGCCAGCGCGGCCATGGCCGGCCTGCGCATCGTCGTCGTCGGCTGCGACCGCGAGGGCAACATCGACCTGGCCGACCTGCGCGCCAAAGCCGACAAGCACGCTGCCACCCTGGCCGCCCTGATGGTGACCTACCCCAGCACCCATGGCGTCTTCGAGGCCGGCATCGCCGAGATCTGCGAGGTCGTCCACGCCCATGGCGGCCAGGTCTACATGGACGGCGCCAACCTCAACGCCCAGCTCGGCCTGACCAGCCCCGGCCAGATCGGCGCCGACGTCTGCCACCTCAACCTGCACAAGACCTTCTGCATCCCGCACGGCGGCGGCGGGCCCGGCGTCGGCCCGATCGGGGTGGCCGAACACCTCGCCCCCTACCTGCCCAACCATCCTCAGCGCGCCGAGGCAGGTCCCGCAACCGGCGTCGGCCCGGTCAGCGCCGCCCCGTTCGGCAGCGCCTCCATCCTGCCGATCAGCTATGCCTACATCCGCCTGATGGGCTCCGCCGGCCTCAAGCGCGCCACCGAAATCGCCATCCTCAACGCCAACTACGTCGCCACCCGCCTCACACCCTACTTCCCCATCCTCTACCGGGGGCAGAACGGCACCGTCGCCCACGAATGCATCCTGGACTGCCGCGGCTTCGTGCAGTCCGCCGGCATCCAGGTCGAGGACGTGGCCAAGCGCCTGCAGGATTACGGCTTCCACGCGCCCACCATGTCCTGGCCGGTGCCCGGCACCCTGATGGTTGAACCCACCGAGAGCGAACCCCGTGCCGAGCTCGACCGCTTCTGCGACGCCATGATCGCCATCCGCGCAGAGATCGCCGCCATCGAACGCGGTGAAGCCGACCGCGCCGACAACCCGCTCCGCCACGCGCCGCACACGGCGGCCGAAGTCACCGCGTCGGCCTGGCGCCACGCCTACACCCGCGAACAGGCCGGCTACCCCGCCGGCGTGCACGCTGCGAAGTTCTGGCCGCCGGTCAAACGGGTGGACAACGCCTACGGCGACCGCAACTTGGCGTGCACGTGCGCGCCGTTGCAGAGCTATGCCGAGGCGGCGGACTGAGGTTGGCGGACTGAGGTTGGCGGACTGGACCGCCTTGCGTTGAGGCTGACGTTTGCAAGGCAAGCAAGGCCTTCTTGTTTGAAAAAAGAAGCAAAAAACGTTGCTCCTGCGCCTGCGTCACGGCGTAGCTTGGTTATGCCGGCACGTGCGCTTGCATTTGTATCGCGCTACCTTGCTGGGGGCGCGAGCGTAAAAGTTTTTTGATTCTTTTTTTCAAAAAAGAACCGCTTGCTTTTGCGTCAATCCAAGGTCCAAGTCACCCCAGCAACGGAACCAACCGTCGCGACGCCACACGATAAAGGGAGTAGAGAATGCGCACCAACCCAGGGCTGGCCGTACTTGCCTGCACGATAGCTCTCGCCGGCGAGGCCTCCGCCGCGCCGCCGCAATACAAACTCATCCACACGATCGCCGTGCCGGGCAACCCGCTCGCCGTCTTCGACATCAGCTCGGTCGACCCCACGCTCGGCCTGTACTTCCTGCCCGACCGCTCGAACAATTCGGTCGACGTCGTCGACATCAGCGAGCGCCGCGTCATCGCCCAGATCGGCGGCTTCGCGGGGCCACAAGGCGGCGACAACAACATCGCCGGCCCGAACGGCACCCAGCCCACCGGCGACGGCTATTTGTGGGCGGGCGACGGCAACAGCACCGTCAAGATCATTGACGAACGCTCGCATCTGGTGGTGCAGACGATCTCCACCGGCGGCACGGACCGCGCGGACTCGATCGGCTACGACCCTAAGGACCACATCGCCGCCGTGGTGAACGACGCCGACACGCCGCCCTTTGTCACCCTGATCTACACGCCGGACGGCTACCGCCAGGTGCTCAAGAAGATCAGCTTCCCCAATGCCACCAACGGCCTCGAGCAGCCCGTCTTCGACCCGCGCCGCGGCGTCTTCTACCTCAGCGTCCCACAGGTCGGCGGCAACCAGAAGAACGGCGAGGTCGCCATCATCGACCCTGTCCTGCGTCGCGTGGTGGGCACGCTGCCCGTCAGCAACTGCCAGCCGAACGGCGCGGCCCTGGGCCCGAGGCAGCAACTGCTGCTCGGCTGCAGCGTCGCCAACACCACTGCCGCCCCCGGACTTCCCACTCAGATCATCAACGCACTCAGCGGCAGGGTTCTCGCCACGTTCTCCGTCGGCGGCTCGGACGAGGTCTCCTACGATCCGACCAACCAGACCTACGCTCTCGCGGCACGCAACAACACGACCGGCCCGGTGCTCGGCATCATCGACGCGGCGACGTTGCAGCAGGTCAGCGAGATCCCGACCGCGACGAACTCGCACTCGGTTGCAGTTGATCCGGTCAACAACGAAGTGTTCTTTCCGTTGACGGCCACCAGCAGCAACACGACTTGCCCGCTCGGCTGCATCGGCGTCTACGCACCGTAGCGGCTCGCTTGCCTAGCCGGTCTATATGATCGACGGCTAGGCAAGCGGTTCTTTTTTGAAAAAAAGAACCAAAAAACTTTTGTCCCCTCAGACCCGTCCAGTTGAACCTTGTCGTTCAGCTTTCCGTGACAGCCGGACCAAAAGTTTTTTGCTTCTTTTTTTTAAAAAAGAAGGCCTTTCTACCTTACGCCGCCTCGTTCTTAAGCGACTGCATGTCGATGACATACCGAAACCGCACGTCGCCCTTCACCACTTCCTTGTAAGCGTGGTTGATCTCCTGGATCGGGATCACCTGCACGTCCGGTCCCACCCCGTGCTCGGCGCAGAAATCGAGCACTTCCTGTGTGTCGGCGATGCTGCCGATCAGCGAGCCGGCCACGCGTTTGCGGTGGAACGCCACCTCCTGGTTGTTCACGCCGGCCATCGGCTCCAGCGCGCCCACGATCACCAGCGTGCAGTCGCGCTTGAGCAGTTCGACGAACGGGTTCACGTCGTGCTTCTCCGGCACCGTGCTCAGCATGAAGTCGAAGCTGCTCTTCAGCGCCTTCATCGCGTCGGCATCGCTCTCCAGCACCACCGTCACGCCGAGCCGGCGTCCCTCTTCCAGCTTCGCCTTGGTGCGGGTGAACACCGTCACCTCGGCGCCCATCGCGCGCGCCAGCTTGGCGGCCATGTCGCCCAAGCCGCCGAACCCGATGATGCCACCTTGTCGCCCGCCTTCACGCCCCAGTGCTTCATCGGCGAGTAGGTCGTCACACCCGCGCACAGGATCGGCGCGGCCACGTCCGGCTTCAGCGTCGGGGGTATCTTCAGCACGAAGTCCTCGGCCACCACCACCGACGCAGAGTAGCCGCCGAACGTGTTGTCGCGTCCGTAGCTGTTCTTGCCGTCGGGCGACTTCTTGGCCGGCACCAGCGGGCCGTTGTAGGTGGCAAGCCAGCTGTTCGGCCCCTCGCAGTAGTTCTCCTCGTGCGACGTGCAGGGTTCGCAGTGCCGGCAGCTGTCGATCATGCAGCCGACGCCGACCATGTCGCCCACCTTGTGACGGCTGACCGCGGCGCCAGCGCGCGCCACCCGGCCGACAACCTCGTGCCCCGGCATGCAGGGATAGACCGTGTTGCCCCACTCGTTGCGGACCTGGTGGATGTCGGAGTGGCAGACGCCGCAGAACAGCACCTCGATCTCGACCTCGTTCGCGCGCGGGTCGTCGCGCTCGATGGTGGTGGGCTGGAGGTGGGTGAAGGAATGGTTGGCG
>CAXUIR010000253.1:0-2349 GCA_964251005.1 uncultured Acetobacteraceae bacterium
GGTCAGGCGTGTGCGTGTCATTGGAACCTCGTTCCGAAGCCGAATTTGAAGACCTGCGTCTGGTCGTAGGGCTGCTTGAGCAGCGGGATGCCCAGGTCGATGTTGATCAGCCCGAACGGGCTCTTCCACGAAACGCCGACGCCGACGGAGGCGCGCAGCGCCCCGGTGTCGTAGTAGCACTTGTCGATCGTCTGGCCGTGGTCGTCGACGATGCGGTTGCCGATGTGGCGCGAGGTGGGCAGGCACTCGCTCGTCGCGTTCGGCGGCACGTTCAGCCCGGACAGCCCGCCGGAGTCGACGAACGCGCGACCGGTCAGCCCGAAATCGGCCGGCACCGGCAACGGGAAGTGCAGCTCGGTGCTCTGCGTGTAGATGAAGTTGCCGCCGATGCTGTCGCTGCCGTGGTAGAACTGGTCGGCGGCCGGGCAGGCGCCGCTGCCGTTGCCGTTGGCGGTGATGTTCTGGGCCACGGTAGTGGTGCAGCTGGTGTAGGCCACCGAGTGCGGGCCCACGCCCTGGTCGAGGAAGCCGCGCAGGTTGTCGCCGCCGAGGAAGAAGCGGTCGATGATCAGCTCCTTGCTCTGCAGGTTGTAGAGATAGCCGGCGCCCTGGCTGAATGAGACGCCCCACAGCGAGTTGCCGGTGAAGTAGTCCAGCGGCAGGAAGTAAGTGCTGTCGGCCTTCGAGCGCAGGTAATGCTCGTCGCCGCCCAGGCCCGCCAGGTCGTTGCCGACGCGCACGACGAAGCCGCTATGCGGTGCGACCCGGCTGTCGCGGTAGTCGAAGGACAGCGTCTGGCCCAGCTGCGAGAGCAGCGTGTAGCCTGCCTCGTCCTGCACGAACACGCTGGCGAACTCGCTGAGGTTGTTCACGTCGCGGTCGCTGATCGTGTAGTTGAAGGCCTGGCTGATGTGGTCGTTGTAGGCGAAGCCGAGCCGCGCTGAGAAGCCGTAGCGCGTCTCGCTGTAGTCCGAGACAAACTGGTTGTTGTTGGTCAGGTAGAAGATGTCGCCGCCGGCCACCAGGTTGCGGTCGAGGAAGTACGGGTCGGTGGCCGAGATGTCCACCTGGCTCTCGCGCGCGGCCAGGGTTCCGTTGATGCCGGCGTCGATGCCGGTGCCGATCAGGTTGTGCTGGCGCAGCCCGGCCTGGCCCAGGATGCCCGACGTGGTGGAGTAGCCGCCGCCCAGCGAGAGCTCGCCGGTGGCTTTCTCCGTCAGCTCGGTGTTGACCACCACGCGGTCGGGCGCCGAGCCGGGCGTGGGCGTCACCTTCACGTCGCCGAAATAGCCGAGGTCGGTCAGCCGCTGCTTGGTCAGCCGGATCAGGGTGGGGTCGTTGGGGTCGCCCTCGGCGAAGCGGAACTCGCGGCGGATCACCTTGTCGCGGGTGACCGTGTTGCCGGAGATGTCGATCCGCTCGACATAGGTGCGCGGCCCCTGGGCGATGTCGAACTCCAGGTCCACCACGTGCTTCTTGCGGTCGCGCGAGATGCGCGGGTTGACCAGCAGGAACGGGTTGGCGTTTGCCAGGCGGACGGCGTTCTGGATGGCGTCGCTGCTCTTCTCCACCGCGTCGCCGTTGTAGAAGCCGCCCTTCTGTTCCTTGACCAGGTCCACGTAGTGGGCGGTAGAGACCTTCGGCACGTTGCTCTTCACGGTGATCTGGCCCACCCGGTAGCGCTCGCCCTCGACCACCTGGAACGTCAGGAAGAAGGCGCGGCGCTCGGGCGAGAGCTCGGCCACCGTGTTGGTCACCTGGATGTCGGCGTAGCCGTGCTCGAGGTAGAAGCGGCGGATCAGCTCGCGGTCGAAGTTCACCCGCTCGGGGTTGAACTGGTCGCTGCTGGAGAAGAAGCGCCAGAAACGCTCCTCACGGCTGTCGATGACGCCCTTGAGGTCGCCCTCGGAAAACGCGTGGTTGCCGACGAAGACGATGCGGCTGATCTTGGTCTCCGGGCCCTCGACGATCTTGAAGATCACGTTCACCCGGTTCTGCGGCAGGCGCTGGATGTAGGGCTCCACGGTGGCGGCGAAGCGGCCCTTGCCGGCGTAGACGCCCAGCAGCTTGGTGCGGTCCTGCTGGGCCATCCGGGTGGTGAACACGGCCCTAGGGCGCAGCTCCAGGGCCTTGCGCAGGTCGTCTTCCTTGACGTTGTGGTTGCCCTCGAAGCTGATGGTGTTGACCAGCGGGTTCTCGTGCACGTGCACCGCCAGGGAGTTGCCGTCGCGCTGGATGCTCACGTCGCTGAAAAGGCCGGTGGCGTAGAGGGTGCGCAGGCTGCGGTCCACCCGCTCGCTGCCGAAGGGGTCGCCGGGCTGCACCAGCATGTAGTAGAGGATGGTGCCC
>CAXUIR010000253.1:2359-4404 GCA_964251005.1 uncultured Acetobacteraceae bacterium
CGGATGTGCTGGAGCGTGTCCGAGCGCTGTTCCGGCGACAGCGTCCGCGCGGCGCGCTGGGCGACCCTGTGGCGGCGCGGCTTGGGCGCCGGCGGGGGCGCCTGGTCGGCGGGTGCCGCCTGCTCCTGCGGCGGAGCGGGCGGCGCTGCGTCCTGTGCACCGGCGCTGCGAGGGGCGGAGACCGACAGGACGCAGATCGAAGCAAGCAGCGCGGCGCGGTAACGGTGCAACAGGAGACCCCCAGGTGAGCGCCCGCCAGGCGTCAGCGGGGCGCGGCGGCAACGCCCCGCCGCGGTCCGAGCGGGCTACCCGAGATTGTGATGCGTGTCCATGCGCCGGGCTGGCTTGTTGCGGTGTGTGCAGGACGAGCAAGCAAGCGGTTCTTTTTTGAAAAAAAGAACCAAAAACTTTTGTTGCCTTGGGTGCGCGCTCCAGGAGACTCCGCGACAGCAGGAGCAAAAGTTTTTTGCTGCTTTTTCTCAAAAAAGCAGGCCTTGCTTTCTTGCCCCGGCCTTCAGCTCATAATCTGAGCTCGGCTTTCCTCGACCATGCGGTAACAGGCGCATGCCTTCCGTTCCAGCCTGGCGCGGTCCAGGATCGTCAGCCGACCCCTGGACTGGCGGATGATGCCGGCGCTCTGCAAAGCGTTGGCGACCACCGACACGCCAGCGCGGCGGACGCCCAGCATGTAGGAGAGGAACTCCTGCGTCATCGGCAACTCGTCGCCCTCGGCGCGGTCGTGGCTCATCAGCAGCCAGCGTGCCAGGCGCTGCGGCAACTCGTGGCGGGCGTTGCAGGCGGTCGACTGCGCCGTCTGCACCATCGTCACCTGGACGTGGCAGAAGCAGCGCCGGCGAAAATGCGGCAGAGACTGGGTGGCCGCCCGCAGGGCCGCCGCATCCATGCGATGCGCGGTGCCCGGCTGCTGCACGCGGCCGGAATGGATGGGCAGGGCGCGGTCGGTCAGCACGGCGGACGTGCCGACCAGCCCCTCCCGGCCGGTCATGCCGACTTCGACCAGAGCCACGTCGCCGGTGTCTGCGGTCAGCGACACCACGCCGCTCTCCAGGAAGTAGACGTCGTCGACCGGGTTGCCGCGCTCGTGCACCACCTGCTGCAACACCAGGCTGACCGGGCGGAGCTGCGGCGCCAGCACTTCGATCTCGCCGCGCGGCAGCGACGCCAGCAACTCGTTGCGGAACTCGGGTGGGCAAACCTTCATGGCAGAAACATTCCACTTGAGACGTGGGAGAGTTTCGTCTCTGCCTCAGCGAGAAACCGGCAGGACGTGCGATGCGCATTGTTCACGCAGGTGTTCGAAGCCCTGGCTGCGGGGTTCACGACACCACAGTCAGCAGCATGCGAGGGCTCGCCGTAGCGGCGATCGAGCTCGTTGATTAGAAAGTGTAACGGGGAACGCGAAATCGTCAGGTTCGCCGCAGAATGACTGTGTCTGTCTCGCCGGCTTGCACAGTGAAATGTACCGACCCTCGGTAAGTTCCCGCGGATGCTGCATTGCAGTAGTTCGCGTAAGACTGATCTGTCGACCGATGGCTGGCGACAAGCCAGACAAGCGATTCATTCTGAAGAAAAAGGCCGTTCGTTCTGCTACCGCGAAGGTTTTACAGCGCGCGCCCAAGGAGACAAAAGTTTTTTTGTTATTTTTTTCAAAAAAGAACCGCTTGCTTGCCTGTCCCAAGTCACAACCGGCATCAGCCGATCAGGTGAGCTACCCAGCGTACCGCACCGGTGTGCACCAGGTCGTTCCAGCTAATGAACAGGAAGAACGTCGCAATGAACGCGAAGCCGAGCCGGTAGCCGTATTCCAGCGCGCGCTGTGGCAGCGGGCGGCCGCGTAGCGCCTCGGCCGCGTAGAACATCAGGTGGCCGCCGTCGAGCACCGGGATCGGCAGCAGGTTCACCAGGCCCAGGTTGATCGAGAGGAACGCGGTAAAGGTGATCACCGCCGCCAGTCCCAGCTTGGCGACCTGGCCGGATATCACCACCACGCCGATCGGGCCGGCCAGGTCGTGCACGCCCTGCCC
>CAXUIR010000254.1:0-3608 GCA_964251005.1 uncultured Acetobacteraceae bacterium
CC
Source organism: uncultured Acetobacteraceae bacterium (assembly GCA_964251005.1). GTDB lineage: Bacteria > Pseudomonadota > Alphaproteobacteria > Acetobacterales > Acetobacteraceae > BOG-908. The sequence continues at coordinate 3 of CAXUIR010000254.1, forward strand.
GCGTTCCCATCCCTCCCGAACGCTGCGCCTGCATGCGAGCCGATCACCCCCACCACCGACGCATCCGCGCGCACGAACAACCGCCCGAACGTCACCCTCGGCGTCAGCGTGAACGAGACCGCACTGCTGCCCGCGCCGTAAAGCAGGTTCGCCCGCCCGTCCGACGCGATGTATTCCAGCCGCCCGCCCAGCTGCAGCCGCGGCGACAATTTGTAGTTCGCCAACACACCGGCGCCGTACGTATCGCCGCCACTGCCGATGCCGATGGCGGCATCGGGCGCCACGTGGTTGAACTGCAGGTTCGGCGTGATGCTCAGCCGCGCCTTGGCATACGTGTAGGCCAGGCTGAAGATGGCGCTGTTGTTCTGCAGCAGCGGCGTGGCCGGCGTGGCCGTGCCTGTCTTGCCAAAATTGCCGCCGCCATCCAGCACCAGCGTGCTTGCGCCGTTGATCGTCCAGGTAGCCTCCCCCGTCAGCCAGGTGAAGCGGTCCGAGTAGTAGCCGTCGTTCAACGACACGTTCAGTGCCACCGCGCCCAGCGTGTAGTTCACCTGAACGCCGCGGCTGACCGCGTTCGTCTGGTTCCACAACAGCCCACGCTCGATGTTGAGGTCCTGAAAGTCGAAGGTGTCTTCTGCACCGATCAGCGTCGGCAGCTTGCCGGCTTCGATGGAGAAGTCCTCACTCGGCGCAATCTTGAGGAACGCCTGCGGCAAGCCGGTGTAGAAGTTGCCCCACGAATCCGTCGCGTCTGCAAGGTGGCCGTAGCGCATGCCGAGCGCCGGGATCGCATACGCGCCGGCCTGCACGTAGAACTGCACCAGACCATCGATCTTCTGCACGATCACCTGGCCGTTGCTGACGTCGGCTAACGCGCTGCGGTCGCCTGCGGTCGGGCTGCTCTGCACCAGTCCCAAACCTGAAAGCACGCCGTCGACATACCACTTGCCGAACACGCCGGTGTCCACTGAGGGCGGCGGCGAACCGAAGGCGAGCGGGCCGGACATCACCGGCGTGGTCAGCGTGGTCGCAGGCTGCGCGTGCGCGGCACACGCCACGCAGGCACCAGCCAGGGCAGGGGCTCTCTTTAGAAGCGACGTAAGAAACGCGTGTGGGCGTGGACAGCTGGGACCAGCCCGGGTTGAGGCTGAGGTTTGCAAGGCAAGGAAGGCCTTCTCTTTTGAAAAGAAGCAAAAAACTTTTCCTCCGGCGCCTGCGTCACGGTGACGCCTGGTTTTGCCGGCACCTGTGCTTGCATCAGCGTCCGCCCCCTTGATGCAGGCGTGGGAACCAAAGTCTTGCGCCTCTGCCGCACATGAAAAGACTGCTTCCCTCCCACGTGTCAGCCGCAAAACACGCTGACGTAAGACGAGTAACATCACCATCGAGTACTCCAAGCGCAAAAGTTTTTTAGTTCTTTTTTTCAAAAAAGAACCGCTTGCTTTCTGGCAAACCAACCGGCGCGTATCCCGGACACCGCAGCAAAGCTCGTCGCACCATGAGAACCTGAGCGTCGTGCCAGTCGCAACGCATCGCTGGACAAAACCGACACCGAAACAGCATCGCCGCTCGGCAAACCGCCGCACGAGACGGTGCAGACAGTCGTCCCCGGACACTCAGTATTGCAGATGCACCCGAACACCCAGGATGGAAACCGGCCCACGTGCCTTGTCGTAGCCAGGATTGTTCACAAACTGGTAGTCCGCCGTCACGTGTGCGAACGAGGCCAGCGCGTGGCTATAGTAAGTCTCCACCACCTGCTCCCGCCCGGCGTTCGGCAACCGCCCGTCGCCCACCAGGATGCCCAGCCCGCCATCCTCCAGGTAGGCCTTGTGCCGATGCGAAATCCCGTCGGTCACCGTCGCCAGCCCCACTGTGTCGTCCGGCAGCCCCCACCGCTTGCCCTGCAGCGCCAGCCCGACTGCAAACGTGTTGTCGATGTCGGTGAACTCGTAGGCCTCGCGGCCGCCCTCGGCCAGGCCGGCGCGCACGAACATTTCCAACTCTGCCGTCACCGCCTGCTGGAAATCCAAGTCGATGCCGGTCCGGCTGCGATACTGCCGCACCGCAGCCGTGCTCGCCGCAGTCCCCGTCGCCTCGGCCAACGCCACCGCGTCGGCATAGTCGCCCATTCTTCCGCGCGTCAGGAACGCCGTCACCAGCAGCTTGCCGTCCTGCCCCCAAACAGTGTGCCGCTCCTCCGCCTCGCCCAGGAACTGCACCTGACCGCCGCTGGTGTCCAACGCCTTGCTGTTGGGCACGCGCGACAGCGCAAACGCACCGCCGCGCAGCGTCCACCAACCCTGGTACCACTCCGCCGCGGCACCGTAGCTGTAGCCCCACGCGTCGGCCGCGTAATCGAGCGATCCCGTGTCCACCAGCGCCCAGTTGGAAAAATCCTGTCGCGGATCATGCGCGTAAGCGTTGGCGTCGAACACGTCCGGCACGCCGAACTTGCCGACCGTCAGCACCAGGTGGTCGGTCGTCTGCGGTTCGCCAAGCACGTTGAGATCCGACTTGACCTTCTGCGGCGTGCCGCCCAGATCGACCGTTTGCCTGAAAAACAGCCGCGGCACCCGCACGTAAGGCGCAGCCTCGCCAACCTTGTAGGCCTCCGCACTGGGAAACGCAGCCACGCCCAGCGTGTCGGACAGCCCGAAGCCCTGGTCTACCTCCGGGTTCACCCAAAGCTCTGCGCCGCTCCACGGCCGCACGCCCGCATACAGCGTCGCGTCGAACGTCTCGTTGCCGCGGCTGCCAGGATCGAGGCTGTTCGCACCACGGAACGGCGACGTGAAGGCAGGGTGATACTGCTCCTCGAACGTGGACTGCGCGTGGATGGCCCAGACCTCGCTCGCCTGGTCGGTGGTCTCAGCGGGCTCGGTACTGGTCTCCGGGTTCGGGGCGCTTTGGGCTTGTGCAGCAGCGGGGAGGCACGCAAGGCAGGCAAGAAAGAAAGCGGTTCTTTTTTGAAAAGAACCAAAAAACTTTTGTTTCCTTGAGCACGGGCCGCCGGAAAAATCCGCGACAGCCGTGACAAAAGCTTTTTGCTTCTCTTTCTCGAAGAAGACTTTCTTGCTTCGCTCCACGCCGCACAACCCCGCCCGTTATGCGACGTGTGCCCGAAAACCCGCTCGCGCGGCAACTACGCCAGGCGCCTCACTCCGCCGCCAGCTCCCGAGACACCAGCGCCTCGTGTGCCGCCTTATCCGCCCGCGCCCGCGCCGGGCTCCACCGCCCCTTCATCGTGAACGTCAGCAGCACGAACGCCGCCGCCCCCAGCGCGCTGAACGCGTACCAGGCCTGCCACTGCCCGGGTGCCGCCACGCTGGCATGCGCAATCACCTGCATCTTCGCAATCAGCTCCGGCGGCAACGCCGCATGTGCCGCCTGCAACCGCCCGAACGCGGCAACAATCGGCCCTGCCTCCACCAGCGGCGTCACCGTGTTGACCACCAGCGGCAGCGCCAGGAACGCTCCTGTCACCACCAGCCGCAGCAGCCAGCCCCAGATCGCCAGGCCAGTCGCCGTCAGCGCCGGGTTGTGCGCCTCCACCATCTCGGTGAAACTCGCCATCCAGGTGGCGTACGCCGCGCCCATCAACGT
>CAXUIR010000254.1:3618-4373 GCA_964251005.1 uncultured Acetobacteraceae bacterium
CCCGCCCACCAGCAGGAACGGCTTGCGCACCATCAGCGCGTCCGACCACACGCCGGCCACCACCAGCGCCACCGCGTTGGCCGCCCATCCCCAGTTCAGTAACGCGTTGGCCCGCGCCGGCGTGAAGCCGAACACCGTCACCAGGTAGATCACCCCGAACGCCACCGTCGTGTAGTAAACCAGCAGCAGGAACGAGACCCCCAGCGCCGAGCCCACCACGTCCCACCGCAGCATCTGCAGCCACGGGTTGCGCTGCACCACCTGCACCTCGTCCATCTTGGCGCGGCGTTCGTTGAGCGCCCTGTCGCGCTCGCTCACCATCACCTGGTCGCGCAGCGCCGGCTTCAGCTCGCGCAGCGTGAAGAACGCCAGCACCCACACCGCCAGCCCGAACACCCCGCAAATCAGGAACTGGTCGCGCCAGTGCGGCAGGTAGGCCAGCGTGGCACTGTCCACCGCGCTGGTCAGCAGGCTGCCCAGCACCGGCCCGATCGTCCAGAACCCCATCGCCGTCGCCCGCCCCACCTGCGGCGAGAAGTCGCGGATCAACGCCGGCGTCGCCACCAGGATGATGCCTTCGACGAACCCCGTGGTGATACCCAGAGCGGCGTAGGCCAGCTTCGTGTGCACCGCCGGTATGGCGAACCCGGTCAGCAGCGCCACCAGCAGCACCCCCCACACCACCAGGTTGGCCCGCCCGAACCGGTCCGACAGCCCCGCCAGCAGCGAGGCGAACGCCCCCAACGCGTTGGCGA
>CAXUIR010000255.1:0-1714 GCA_964251005.1 uncultured Acetobacteraceae bacterium
GTATGGCAGATCAGGGTGGCGCCACATACCAGGCCCAGGATCGCAATCTGGCGCTGGACCTGGTGCGCGTCACGGAAGCCGCCGCCCTGGCTGCGTCCCGCTGGATGGGCCGCGGCAACAAGATCGAGGCCGACGGTGCGGCCACCGAGGCCATGCGCCACGCCTTCGACACCGTCGCCATCGAGGGCACCGTGGTGATCGGCGAGGGTGAGATGGACGAGGCGCCGATGCTCTACATCGGCGAGCGCGTCGGCGCCGGCGGCCCCAAGATGGACATCGCCGTGGACCCGCTAGAGGGCACCACGCTCACCGCCAAGGGCGGACCGAACGCCATGACGGTCATCGCACTCGCCGAATCCGGCAACTTCCTGCACGCGCCGGACTGCTACATGGACAAGATCGCCGTCGGCGGCGGCCTGCCGGCCGACGTGGTCAACCTTGGCGCCTCGGTGGCCGAGAACATGCGGAACCTGGCCGCCGCCAAAAAGCGCGACGTCTCCGACCTTGTGCTGTGCACGCTGGACCGCGACCGCCACGCGGAGATCATCGCCAAGTCCCGCGAGTTAGGCGTGCGCATCATGCTGATCCCGGACGGCGACGTTGCCGGCGCCATTGCCGCCGGCTTGCCAGACAGCGACATCGACATCTTCTGGGGTATCGGCGGCGCGCCTGAAGGCGTCATCGCCGCCGCAGCTTTGCGCTGCACCGGCGGCCAGATGCAGGGCCGCCTAATCCCCGAAGGTGACGTGCAAGCCGCGCGCTTTCGCGAGATGGGCATCACCGACCATAACCGCATCTACAAGATCGAGGAGATGGCGAAAGGCGACGTGATGTTCGCCGGCACCGGGGTGACCACAGGTGCGATGCTGCGCGGCGTGCGCAGTTACGGCCACGGTGCGACTACGCACTCCATCGTCATGCGCAGCAAGAGCGGCACGATCCGCTTCATCGAGGCGCACCACAACTTCGAGACCAAAACTTGGACGAAGTGGTAAGATAGGAAGCAAAACCTTCTTCGAGAAAAAGAAGCAAGCTTTTGTCTAGGCGAACAGCCGAAACGACACGCCTCCCCAACGCAAAACCGACAGAGACAAAAGTTTTTTGGTTCTTTTTTTCGAAAAAGAACTGCTTGCTTAAGTCTGCGGGCCAAAGCAAGAAAGCAAGGCCTTCTTTTTTGAAAAAAAGAAGCAAAAAACTTTTGTTCTCTGGGCCGCGCATCTGCGGTTGAGTGCGCGACGGCCGAGGTAAAAGCTTTTGGCCTTTTTTCTCAAGAAAGAAGGTCTTGCTTGCCTACGCTCAGATCGTGCGTCGGCCGACCACCGCGTGGTAGATCACCAACACCAGGATAGACCCGATCACGGCCACAACCAGGCTGTAGATGTTCAGCCCGGTTACCGGTGCCGCGCCGAACACGCTGAACGCGTAGCCGCCGACCATGGCGCCCACAACGCCGAGCACGATGTCGAGCAGCAGGCCTTCGCCCGTCCGGTTGACGATCTTGCTGCCGATGAAGCCCGCGATGAGTCCGAGGATGAGCCAGCCGAGAATGGACATTTACGTGTTCCTTTTCGTAATGAAAATGGGTTGGTGACGTGCCTGAAACATGTCGACGTCAGGCACGCCGATGGGTTTCGCGTCAGATTTTGGAGCGCGGCCGGGGGGGGGGGGGGGGGGGGGGGGGCCGGCCCCGGGGGGGGGGGACCGGGGGGGGGGG
>CAXUIR010000255.1:1724-4359 GCA_964251005.1 uncultured Acetobacteraceae bacterium
TCCGGGGACCTTCTAGATCTCCACGTCTTCGTGGCGCAGCGTCTCGCGCACCGTTTCCGTGCGGTCGGCTGCTTCCTTGCGCAGCGCAACCTCCTCCTTCACGCGCGCGACCTTCGAGACGACGGCGGCTTCGCTCATCTCGGTCATCTCGATCGTCTTGTCGGTGAAGTCGGGGTTGGTGACGACGGCACCGCCGCTCACCGGGCGGCGTTCGACCGTCACCCGCTCGTCACGCAGGTTCACCTGCTCCTCCACCGGCGTTTCCACCACGAAGCGGCGCACGCGGGTCGTGCCGCGGTTGACCACGCGCTTGCCGATGGCGAGTCTTTCTTCGGCAAGCTGCATCGTCTCGCCGTCACGCGCCTGCGTCGCGCCACTCTGCAGTGCGCCCGTTGGCATCGTGTGCGGCTGCGCGCGGGCAACCACCGCCTGGTCCAGGCCGAAGCTGCTGGCGCGCTCGTCGATGTCGATTGGCGCGTGGGTCTCCAGGATGCGCGTCACGGTAGCTGCGTGCTCGTCGGACACGCGCACCGTCACCGCGGTGCCGCCGGTTGCCACGCTGCGGTCGTAGACGGCCGTGTCGTGGTCGGGCTCGCCGCCGAACAGGCTGGCCCAGAAGCCGGGCTCCTCCGTCTGCGTGCGTGCGACCGGCTCGGACGCGCGCCCGGCGTAGCTGCCGTCCTGGGTGTGGCGGTTGATCGCCGTCTCCGCAACGCCGGCCTGCAACAGGTCCTGCACGGCGAGTTCGGCGTGTGCGGGCGTGTCGTAGACGGCGGCGATCGTCTGTTCTGTCATCGTTCGTGTCCTTCGGTCGGTTGGTGAGAGGCGTCTGTGGCACCGAAACGCGCATGTCCGATGAGCGCTGTCTGCGTGCGCAGCTCCGTCTGGCGGCGATGCGTCGTCGTGGTTCCGCCGCCGGTTGCGCCGGCCGCGGTGATGCGCATGTGCTGGACTGGGCCCCGGATGTCTAGCCCAACCTTTTCAACGCTTTATGGGATTTTTACCGGTGCTTTTCGACCGTGTGGCCGGTCTTTTAGCACTAGGCCTTGCGGCCCCGTCCGGTTTTCCGCTGCGGCTTCCGTGGCTTGGATGCAGCCCCCAGGCCGCGCTCGCGCGCCCACACGATGACCGCGCTTCGCCGGCGAATGCCCAACTTCGTGTAAATGACAGAGACGTGATTCCGCACCGTGTTCCGGCTGATCTTCAGTTGCCCGGCAATCTCGTCGTCCGACAGGCCCTGCGCCATCAGCCCGAGCACCTCGCGCGCCCGCTCCGGCAGCGTCGCCACCTCGGCCGCACCGCCCGGTTGCTTGGCGCCGGTGATGCTGGCCAGCTTCTCGACGATCTTTTGCCCAAGCCACGACGTGTCCTGCATCACCGCTTCCACCGCGGCCAGCAGCTCGGTTTCCGTGCGTTTGCGCTCGGTGATGTCGAGCATCACGCTCAGCACGCAGGCGCGCTGGTGGATCTCAACCGTGTCGGCCGACATCAGATAGTCGCACACCCCGCCGTTACGCGAGCGCAGCTGCACCTCCACGCTGCGCAAAGACCCGGTCTGCCGCAGCTGCGCTTCGAGGTTCTCGCGCGGCGCGCCCTCGCCCCAAACCTCCAGCTCGGACTGGCTGCGCCCCACCACCTCCTCGCGCCGCCAGCCGGACGCCGCGGTGAACGCCGCGTTCACGTCGATGAAGCACAGCCTCTCCAGCGTCAGCATCGCCATCGGACCCGGCGCCAGGTGAAACGCCTTAGAAAACCGCTCCTCGCTCTGCACCAGGGCGCGCCGCGCTAGCTCGCGAGGGTGCAAATCGGCGAAGGTGAACAGCATGCAGGATTCGTCGCCCACCTCGATCGGCTGGCCGCCCAGCAGCACCGTCTTGTGCGCGCCGTTCGGCAGGTCCAGCCGAGCCTCCATCTGCGGGATCGTCTGGCCGGCATGCAGCTTGGTCACCGCCAGCTCACGGTGGTCCGCCCCGCGCAGCAGGTCGATTTCGTGCATCGAGCGGCCGATCAGGTCCTGGCGCAGGTAGCCGGTCATCTCGGAGAACCCGTGGTTCACTTTCACGAAGCGCATGTCGGAGAGCCGCACGATCACCGCCGGCGCCGGGTTGGCGCCGAACGCGCGCTCGAACCGCTCCTCGGCGTTGAACCGCTCGGTGTCGTCGTTGATCACCAGCACCAGGCAGTCCGGCCGCGCCTTGCGGTCGGTCACCGCGAAGCCGCGCAGCCGGTGCACCCAGGGGTGCGTCTTGCCGGGGCGCTCGAGCAGCACGATCACGCCGTCGAAGCGCTCGCCCGCCATCAGCCGCTGCATCGGGTACTCGGCGGCGGACACCTTCTGGTGGTCGCGGTAGCGCAGCGCGAAGCGGCTGCGGTAGGCATCCGCCGTGCCGCCCAGCTCGGCCAGCTTGCGCACGCCGTGCAGCGACAGCGCGGTCTGGTTGGCCCAGGCGATGGTGCCGTCGCCCTCCAGGATGACCACCCCGTCGGTGAGGTCGGCGATGATCTGCTGCAGCTGCGTGCGGTCGGCGCGCTGGTCGGGGATGTCGTCGGTCATGCAGGCGAAGAAAGCAGTTCTTTTTCGAAAAAAAGAACCAAAAAACTTTTGCTCCCTGTCGGGGACTCTCCCGCGAGCGCG
>CAXUIR010000256.1:0-4349 GCA_964251005.1 uncultured Acetobacteraceae bacterium
AGCCATGCGTGCGGGAGACGAGGTTGGTGTGCTTGCCCTGCCAGCCGACCCCCGCGCTCTGCGCCAGCGGCTTCTCCATAACGGGCGCCGTATCGACGAAAACCTTCACCTCGGTCCCGGCGTCAGCGCGCGAGACGACGAACTGCGCCAGATGCTTGAGGCGGCCCTTGATGACATCGTGGTAGTCACGGTTGCGGGCATAGACGGAGATGTTGCCGCGATCGCGGCGGCCGAGCGTCGCCAGCGCATCCCCCTTGGGGGCGTAGCTCATGCCGAGCGCGATGACGCTGCGCGCCTCTGGCCAGAGATGGCGCGGATCGGCGCGCTGATCGGCCCGCGCCTCGAGCCAGCCCATCTCGCCATGATGTCCGGCATCGAGAAAATCCCGCAGCCGCGCGCCCGTCTCGGGGCCGAGTTCGGCGCGGGCAAAACCCACCGCGTCGAAGCCGAGCGCCTGCGCCGTCGCGCGGATCTCGGCGGGGGTGTTCATCCCCGGCCGCGATAGGTCGGACCGCCCTGGTCGGGCAGGAAGACGCCGGGCGGCGGCGCGCCGGTCTGCCAGAAGACATCGATCGGGATGCCGCCGCGCGGATACCAGTAGGCGCCGATGCGCAGCCAGCGCGGGCCCAGCAGGTCGATCAGCCGCTGCGCGATCATCATGGTGCAGCCTTCGTGGAAGGCCCCGTGATTGCGGAAGCTGGTGAGGAAGAGCTTGAGCGACTTGCTCTCCACCAGCCATTCGCCGGGGATGTAGTCGATGACGATGTGGGCGAAATCCGGCTGCGCGGTCAGCGGGCACAGCGAGGTGAACTCCGGCGCGGTGAAACGCACCACGTAGAGCTTGCCCGCGTCAGGGGCGGGCACACGCTCGAGCCGCGCCGCCTCCGGCGTCTGCGGCCAGGGGGTGGATTGTCCGAGCTGGGTGAGGATCGGTGTGTCTGGCATCGGCAGGACGGGTTCTTCGGAGGTCGTGATGACGTCCCATATAGCATTCCGGGTGGGTATGGCAGGTGATGCCGGTGAGGCTGGCAGGCTGTCGGGATGAGCGACGGAGCTAGCAGACACCCTGCAGCGCTACGACAGGCGAGGCCTGCCCGTGCAGCCCTTATACCAGCGGCTTTGATGCTGATTCACAGAAAGCAAGCAGTTCTTTTTTTGAAAAAAGAACTAAAAAACTTTCGGCTCCGCTGTCACGCGCTCTCGCGAATAAGCCCGAGACAGCGGCGACAAAAGTTTCTTGCTTCTTCTTTTCAAAAAAGAAGGCCTTGCTTGTTTCGCAACGGTCAATTCCCAGGCCCGCTGACATCAGCCAAGATCATGTCTCACAGTCAGACAAACGCAAACAATACTGAAGTTGCGCGAAATGGTGAGAAACTGCTCTTTGCGATCTCCGGTTCAGCGAATTCGCCCATAGGCAACCCGATGTCGTATGGCTCGCGGGGTTGGAACCTTGTGTATGCTGTTCACATGCCGGGTCGAACCGGCGAAGAAGCGCGTGGCTCGGACTCATACTTGCGAGCTCCGAACGTGAATGTCTGCTGAGTGGAAGCAAGCGAAGCAGTTCTTTTTTGAAAAAAGGACCAAAAAACTTGTGACTCCGCTGTCGCGCGCTCGCCGGAGAGAACCGCGACAGCGGAGGCAAAAGCTTTTGCTTTTTTTCTCGAAAAAGAAGGCTTTGCTTCGTTTCCTAGCCCCGTTCAGGTCCGCCCGCGGCATCGATAAGCCCAGCTTCTAGGTCTCGAGCGCCTAACCGCCGTGTGCCGCACCTCCTACATCATCGTTCAGGACGCCGGGCCGAACAGGGCAGGCAGGGGACGGAGACAACGATGGAATTGATGCGAGCGGGATCCCAGCCGTCCGGCAAGGGGCCGGCGGAGTGGTTCACCGGCACGGTAAGGATCGACCCGCTGTTCAGCCCGCCGGCGCCGGCGCGGGTCAACGCCGCCCTGGTCACCTTCGAGCCGGATGCGCGCACCGCCTGGCACACGCACCCACTCGGCCAGACCCTGGTGGTCACCGCCGGCTGCGGCTGGGTGCAACGCGACGGCGGCCCCGTCGAGGAAATCCGCCCCGGCGACGTCGTCTGGTTCCCACCCGGCGAGAAGCACTGGCACGGTGCCGCGTCCGGCACGGCGATGAGCCACATCGCCATCCAGGAAAAGCCCGACGGCTCGGCAGTGACCTGGATGGAGCACGTCAGCGACGCCGCCTACCGGCGCTGACCCGCCCAGCCGGACCCAGACACGCCGATGGGCGACAGCATCGACCTGCCGAGATGGGCGAGTTCCGGCACGCCCAGCCGATTTGGCCACGCCGCGAGGTGGCAGAGGCAGTGCAGCCCGGCGGCGAGCTTCGGGCTTGGCGCAGCTTTGCCCGTCGATGGGGGTTTACGGCGCACTAAGAGAAGGCAAGGCAAGCGGTTCTTTTTTGAAAAAAGAACCAAAAAACTTTTGTTCCCGTGTATGCACGCTGAAGGAAAACTCCGCGACAGCCGAACCAAAAGTTTTTTGCTGCTTTTTTTCAAAAAAGCAGGCCTTGCCTTCCTTTTCGAACTTCAGAGAGTCAGGCTTCCGACCCGCTGGCACATGCGCGCCCGGATATACCCAGTGTCCACCCTGCCCGCACGTCCGCCGCGAATTTGCTGAGCTCCGCACTCACGATGGCGCGTCGAAGCCCAGCCATCAGCGACTGGTAGTAGGTCAAGTTGTGCCAAGTCAGCAGCATCGGCCCCAGCATCTCCTGGCAGCGGAACAAATGGTGTAGGTAGGCGCGGCTGTGGCGGGCGCAGGCCGGGCAGGTGCAGGCCGGGTCCAGCGGCCCGGCATCCTCTGCATGGCAGGCGTTGCGCAGGTTCAGCACGCCTACCGAGGTGAAAGCGCGCCCGGTGCGTCCCGCCCGCGTCGGCATCACGCAGTCGAACATGTCCACCCCGCGCAACACCTCGAACCCCACCGCCAGCAGCGCCTCGGCCGAACGCCGGCGCAGGTCGGGGTAGACGCCGCCCTGCACGATGCCGAACAGCGCGTAGCCGGGGCGCGCCAGGAACGCGGCCCGGCAGCGGGCCGCCCAGCGCATCGACAGCTCCATGCTGGCCTCGGCCTGCGCGTGCGTGGCGGGGAAGGCGGTGCACTCGTCCAGCACCATGGTGATGGTGGCGTCGAGCAAACCCTGGATCTGCACCGCGCGCTCCGGCGTCAGACGGTGCTTGCTGCCGTCCAGATGCGAGCGGAACGTCACCCCGTCGGCGTCCAGCGTGCGCAGCTTGTCCAACGACATGATCTGGAAGCCGCCTGAATCCGTCAGGATCGGACCGGGCCAGTCCATCATCCGGTGCAGGCCGCCCAGCCTGGCCACGCGCTCGGCGCCGGGGCGCAGCATCAGGTGGTAGGTGTTGCCGAGCACGATGCGCGCGCCGGTGCGGCGCACCGCGTCGGCGGTCATCGCCTTCACGGTGGCCGCAGTGCCGACCGGCATGAACACCGGGGTGGGTACGTCGCCATGCGCGGTATGCAGTGTGCCGGCGCGCGCGGTGCCGTTTTGCGCGGTGCTGGTCCAGCCGAAGGGGGTCAAGGAAGCAAGGCCTTCTTTTTCGAGAAAAAGAAGCAAAAAGCTTTTGCGCGCGCTGTCGCGGAAAGCTGAAACACCACGCTTCCCCACGGCGCACCCAACGGAGACAAAAGTTTTTTGGTTCTTTTTTTCAAAAAAGAACTGCTTGCCTTGCCTTCCTTGCAACGCGCGTACGATGCAAGCGCGATCACCGGTCCTTCCGACTTAACAACGTAGCATCGCCATACGAGTAGAACCGATACCCCGCCGAGATCGCGTGCGTGTAGGCCGCCCGCATGCGCGCGGTGCCGGCAAAGGCGCAGACCAGCATGAACAGCGTCGAGCGCGGCAGGTGGAAGTTGGTCAGCAGCATCTCCGCGCTGCGCACGCGGTGGCCGGGCCGGATGAAGATGTCGGTCTCGCCGGCAAACTCGCGGGTGTGGCCGTCCGCGTCCGTCGCTGTCTCCAGCAGGCGCAAACTCGTGGTGCCCACGGCGACGATGCGGCCGCCCTGCGCCCGAGTGCGCGCGATGGTTGCGGCAGCATCGGCCGAGAGCGCGCCGTACTCGGCGTGGATGCGGTGGCCGGCCAGCGTGTCCGCGCGCACCGGCAGGAAGGTGCCGGCGCCCACGTGCAGGGTGAGCGTCACGCGGCCGACGCCGCGCGCGGCCAGCGCGTCCAGCAGCGCCGGGGTGAAGTGCAGCCCGGCGGTGGGGGCGGCCACCGCGCCGTCATGGGCGGCGAACACGGTCTGGTAGTCGGCCTGGTCCTGCGCGGTGGGGCCGTGCGGGCGGGCGATGTAG
>CAXUIR010000257.1:0-707 GCA_964251005.1 uncultured Acetobacteraceae bacterium
AAAAGTTTTTTGCTGCTTTTTTTCAAAAAAGCAGGCCTTGCTTTCTTCTCTGCCGCCGGGTGTCGCGGCCGGATCGAAAATAAACAAAGTTCCTGCTTCATCATATCGCGCAAAAACCTCGACAGCCGCCCCGTGTCAGCCTACCTTAACGCTGAACACTTAAGGGCGCAGTCGCCCGGAGGCAGAGCAGCGATGGACCAGCACATCCCGAACGCATCCGGCAGCGGCTTCGATTTCAACAACCCGGTCCTGCGCGCAAACCCCTACCCTGCTTACAAATTCCTCCGCGACGCCGCCCCGCTGTGGCGCGCGCCCACCGGCCAGTGGATCGCGTCCTCCCACGCGGGCTGCTCGGCGCTTGCCCGCGATAACCGTTTCGGCCATGGCCGCGACGGCAGCATTGCACCGGAGGTGGAGAACGAACCGGCGCTGCGCTCGCTCACGCAGACCATGCTGCTGGTCGACCCGCCGTCGCACACCCGCCTGCGCGGCCTGGTCGCCAAGGCGTTCACCGCACGCCGGATGGAGGCGTTGCGGCCGCGCATCGAAACCATCGTCGACGGGCTGCTCGACAGAGTTGAGGCCGACGGCGGCATGGACGTAATCGCCGACTTCGCCCACAAGCTGCCGGTCACGGTGATCTGCGACATGCTCGGCATCCCCGACTCCGACCGCGCACCCTTCCTCAACGAGAGTACGGTGCGCGG
>CAXUIR010000257.1:717-4322 GCA_964251005.1 uncultured Acetobacteraceae bacterium
CGCCGGGGCCGCGGCCGCATCCTCGACCCGGTGCCGCCCTCGCGCGAGGAGCTCGACGCGGCCAACCAAGGCAGCCTCGCCACCCGCGACTACTTCACCGGCCTGTTCGAGTATCGCCGCCGCAACCCGGGCGACGACTTGACCACCGCCCTGCTCAACGCGCGCGAGGCCGACGACAGCCTGACCGACGAGGAGATCACGGCCAACATCGCCCTGCTGTTCGGCGCCGGCCACGAGACCACCACCAACCTGATCGGCAACGGCGTGCTGGCCCTGCACCGCAACCCCGAGCAGCTCGAGCGCCTGCGCGCGGAGCCTGGCCTGATCCTGAACGCGATCGAAGAAATCCTGCGCTACGACAGCCCGGTGCAGCTGACCGCCCGCATCGCGCTCGCCGACGTGGAGTTCGAGGGCCAGCCGATCGCGCGCGGCGAACAGGTGATCGCGCTGCTGGGCGCCGCCAACCACGACCCTGCCGCCTACGAGGGCGACCCGGACGAGTTGGACGTGGCGCGGCCGGGCGTGAAGCCGCTCAGCTTCGGCGGCGGCATCCATTTTTGCCTGGGCGCGCAGCTGGCGCGCATCGAGGGCGAGGTGGCGTTTGGGCGCCTGCTGCAACGGCTGCCGGGGATGCGGCTGGTGGACGCGGAGAACGTCGAGTGGAAGCCGACGATCACGCTGCGCGGGCTAAAAGCGTTGGAAGCGACCTGGTAAGCAAGCGGGCCTGCCTTTTCGAGAAAAAGAAGCAAAAAGCTCTCGTCTGCGCTGTCGCGGAGTCTTCTTCAGAAAGCAGTTCTTTTCGAAGAACAGCCGGGCAACCCTTGTTCCCTCGGGCGCGCGTTGCAGAACCTTCGCGACAGCAGGAGCATAAGTCTTGCTTCTTTTCTTCAGAAAAGAAGGCCTTGTCTTCCTGCTTTGCTTCACAAGGTCAGGCCGCTGGCGTAATTATCGCCTGCGTCAGAACCGCCATCGCCAAGGCTCGCTCGTCTTGACGTAAGCCAGCGCGAGCCCGCCCGCCAGCACCACCGCGCCGCCGAACACACCCCATCGGCTGCGCCACCACACGCTGTCAACCAGCAACGGCGCCACCATCGCCACCGTCAGCACCCAGCCCTGCCAGGTGACCGGCGTCGCCCCGTAGCCGAACCGCCTCGGCACGAACCAGTATGGGTCTGCCATCCCGCTCCTCCGTTCAAAACGGTGACGACCATGGCACAGCCGCCCGGCCCGGACACCTGACGCGGGCCGCATGGCGTGCTAAGCGCCCGGCGCATGACGGCACCCTACCGCAGCGGCACGCGCGCGCCCGACCTCTCCTCCGAACTGGCGATCCCGCTGATCCTGGCGCTGCCGAAAGGCCGCATCCTCTCCGAATGCGGCCCGCTGCTGGCCCGTGCCGGTATCGAGCCAAGCGCGGATTACACCGACGAGGCCAGCCGCCGCCTGCGCTTTCCCACCAGCGACCCGGCGCTCGACGTGGTCCGCGTACGCCCCTTCGACGTCGCCACCTTCGTGGCCTACGGCGCCGCCCAGCTCGGCATCTGCGGCGGCGACGTGCTGGGCGAGTTCGACTACCCGGAGATCTACGCCCCGCTCGACCTCGGCATCGGCGCCTGCCGCGTGTCGGTGGCCGCTCCGGTGGGCGACGCGCAGGACGACCCGGCCCGCTGGTCCAGCGTCCGCGTCGCCAGCAAGTACCCCAACACCGCACGGCGCCACTACGCCGCGCGCGGCATCCACGCCGACGTGGTGCCGCTAAACGGGGCCATGGAGCTGGCACCTGGCCTGGGCCTCTCCCGCCTGATCGTGGACCTGGTGCAGACCGGCTCCACGCTGCGCGCCAACGGGCTGCAGGAGACCGAGGTGATCGCCCACGTTACCAGCCGGCTGATCGTCAACCGCACCGCGCTGAAGACCCGGCCGGAGGAGATCGGCGCATGGATCGCGCGGTTCCGGGCGGCGATTGCGGCATGAGGCACCTCTGTGGACCGGTCTTCACGGTCGCCAGGCAAGTGCCAAGGCAAGGCAAGCAGTTCTTTTTTGAAAAAAAGAACCAAAAAACTTTTTTCCCCTTGGTGGTGCCGTGTCGGAGAGTCCGCGACAGCGCTGACAAAAGCTTTTTGCTTCTTTTTCTCGAAAAAGAAGACTTCCTTTCTTCCTTGTCGGTTCGGTGTTTTCGCCTGCTGATCTCAAGCGCTTTGTCGAATGCAGCCTGCGAGACCAGCGTGACATCGTGTGCGGCCACGACTGCGATGCTATCATGAAGCGGCTTTCCACCGCTGACGTCGGCTTCGCCGCCGCGTTCGACGCACTGCTCAACGAAGCGCGCGAGACAACCGCGCACGTGGACGCGGCCGTCGCCGCCATCATCGCCGAGGTGCGCGCAAACGGCGACGCGGCGCTGTGCGCCTACACCGCCCGCTTCGACCGGCTGGAGCTCGACCCCGCCGCGCTACGCGTCACCCCCGCAGAGATCGACCAGGCCTGTGCGGCCACCTCGGCCGAACTGCACGCGGCCCTTGACCTGGCCGCCACCAGGATAGAGGCGTTCCACCGCGCCCAGGTGCCGATCGACCTGCAGATGCACGACGACGCGCACGTCACCATGGGCATGCGCTGGACCGCGCTGGACAGCGTCGGCATCTACGTGCCCGGCGGCAAGGCGGCCTACCCGTCCTCGGTGCTGATGAACGCCATCCCGGCGCGCGTGGCCGGCGTCGCCCGCATCGCCATGTGCGTGCCGACGCCGGACGGGGTGCTCAACCCGCTGGTGCTGGCGGCGGCCAGGCGCGCCGGGGTGAGCGAGATCTTCCGCGTCGGCGGCGCGCAGGCGGTGGCGGCCCTGGCCTACGGCACGGCGAGCATCGCGCCGGTGGACCGTATCGTGGGACCGGGCAACGCCTACGTGGCCGAAGCCAAGCGACAGGTGTTCGGCCGGGTCGGCATCGACGGCGTCGCCGGCCCGTCCGAGGTGGTGATCCTCGCCGACGCGGCCAACGACCCGCGCCACGTCGCCATCGACCTGCTGGCCCAGGCCGAGCACGACGAGGCGGCGCAATCCATCTTGATCACCGACGATCCCGGCCTCGCCGACGCCGTGGCCGCCGCAGTCGAGGCCGAGCTGCCGAAGCTGGCGCGGTTCGCCATCGCCGGGGCGAGCTGGCGCGACCACGGCGCCATCGTGCTGGTGCGAGATTGGGCGGAGGGTGCCGCACTCTCCGACCGGCTGGCGCCGGAGCACCTGCAGATCATGGTCGCCGACCCCGCCGCGCTGTTCGCGCGCATCCGCCACGCCGGCAGCGCCTTTCTCGGCCGCTTCACGCCGGAAGCGCTGGGCGACTACGTGGCGGGACCCAACCACGTGCTGCCGACCGGGCGCACGGCACGGTTCGCGTCCGGGCTGTCGGTGTACGACTTCCTCAAACGGACGACTTGGATCGAGGCGGATGCGGCAGCCCTAGGGCGGATCGGGCCGGCGGGCGCGCTTCTGGCCGAGGCCGAGGGGTTGCAGGCGCATGCGTTGAGCTTGCAGGTCAGGTTGGGGGCGGGGTGAAGCAAGCGGCCGGGGCGTTGCCCCCGCCCCCCCCCCCCGGGGGGGGCGCCCC
>CAXUIR010000258.1:0-664 GCA_964251005.1 uncultured Acetobacteraceae bacterium
GCCCCCCCCCCCGGGCCCCGCCGCGGGGCCCCCCGGCCCCCCCCCCACCCGCCCCCCCGCGCCGGCGCCGCGGGCGGCGGTGCGCGCGGCCGCCTCCGCCAGGCCGGCCAGAGGGGTGGGGCGCATCTGGTCGAGGTCGGCGGCGATCGGGTTGTTCAGCGCGAGGCTGGCGGGCGCCTCGCCGAAGCGGGCGGCCACGCCGGCGGACATGAAGCTGTAGGTGACGCACTCGCAGAACCCGCGCGCGGCGAGCAGGCGGCGGGCGAGGCCGCTGCGCGCCTGGCGCGGCGTGAGCACGGCTTGCGGGATGGCGGAGGTGCGCGGCAGGGAGACGGCTTGGATGCGGTCCAGGCCGCCGATGCGCAGCACTTCTTCGAGCAGGTCGCATTCCGGCTCGATGAGGGCGGCACCCTCCGCGGCGCTGCGCGCGCGGGCCGGATCGAGTTGCTCGTGCTGCTCGAGCCCCGGAGTGCCGGCGACGTCGTTGCGCCAGGACGGGATTTGGGCGGTGATGTGCTCCGCGGTGCGGCTGGCTTCGGCGAAGCCGAGGCGGGAGAGGATGATGGCGGCCTCGTCGGCCGAGGTGTCGGCACCGCCCAGGCCGGCGAGGCGCTCGAAACGCAGGCTGGCATGGCGCTGCCAGGCGGGCTCGGCGCCGGCGGAG
>CAXUIR010000258.1:674-4290 GCA_964251005.1 uncultured Acetobacteraceae bacterium
CCTCGCCGCCGCACAGCTTGAGGATCATCGCCGTGGCCGCGTCTAGGGCGGCGGGCAGCAGGGCCTGGTCGACGCCGCGTTCGAAGCGTTGCCGGGCGTCCGTGCTGACCTGGTGGCGGCGGCCGGCGCGGGCGATGGTGACGGGGTCGAACAGCGCGCACTCGATGAAGACGTGGGTGGTGGCCTCCTGCGACCCGGTGCTCTCGCCGCCGACGATGCCGGCCAGCGAGACGGCGCCGGTGGCGTCGGCGATCACCAGGTCGTCGGGCCCGGCGGTCACGTCGCGCCCGTGCAGGCCGCGGAAAGTCTCGGCAGAGCCTCGGCGCAGGGTGAGCGTGTCGCCGGCGATTCGGTCGGCGTCGAAGACGTGCAGCGGCCGGCCGAGGTCGAAGGTGAAGAAGTTGGTCACGTCCACAAGCGCGCTGATCGGGCGCAGGCCGATGGCGGACAGGCGCCGCTGCAGCCACTCCGGGCTAGGGCCGTTGCGCAAGCCACGGACCGAGCGGCCGAGCACCCAGGGACACGCCTCCGGCCAGTCGATGCGCCAGGCGAGCGGAGTCGGGAAGGTCTCCGGCACCGCCGCGGCGGACCAGGGTTTCAGCACGCCCAGCCCGGCGGCGGCCAGGTCGCGGGCGACGCCGCGGACTGACAGCGCGTCGCCGCGGTTGGGGGTGACGCCGATCTCGATGACGGGGTCGTCCAGCCCGGCCCAGCTGGCGTAGGGCAGGCCGACCGGCGTTGCGTCCGGCAGCTCGACGATGCCCTCGTGGTCGTCTCCCAGCGCCATCTCGCGCGCGCTGACCAGCATGCCGGCGGAGGTGACGCCGCGTATCTCGCCCACCTTCAGCGTGATGCCGCTGCCCGGGATGAAGGCGCCGGGCGGGGCGAACACCACGTGCAGGCCGGTGCGCGCGTTGGCGGCACCACAGACGACGCTGACCGGCTCGCCGGCGCCGACGTCGACGCGGCAGGCGCGCAGCCGGTCGGCGTTGGGGTGCTGCACCGCCTCGATGATTCGGGCGGTGCGGAACGGGGCGAGAGGGGCGGCGCGGTCCTCCACGCCTTCGACCTCCAGGCCGATGCTGGAGAGCGTGGTGGTGATGCGGCCCAGATCCGCGTCGGTGTCGAGGTGGGTGCGCAGCCAGGCGAGCGAGACCTTCACGACAGGCGCTCTGACGAACTGGCGGACGAGACAGCGCAGCGGCGCGGCGGCTGGCCGGAAGCGACTCTCACGCCAGGCCCTCGTGCAGGCTGGCCGGTGCGAAGGGCGAGGCAGCGTAGTGGCGCAGCCAGCGCACGTCGCTCTCGTAGAAGGGGCGCAGGTCGGCCATGCCGTGCTTCAGCATGGTGACGCGCTCGACGCCCATGCCGAAGGCGAAGCCCTGCCACTCCCGCGGGTCGATGCCGCAATTGGCCAGAACCTTGGGGTGCACCATGCCGCTGCCGAGGATCTCCAGCCAGTCGGTGCCGGCACCCAGTTCGCCGGTGCGGCGGTTCCAGCCGATGTCGACCTCCATGCTGGGCTCGGTGAAGGGGAAGTAGCTGGCGCGGAAGCGAACGGGCAGGGTGGCGATGGAGAAGAACGCACGCAGGAAGTCGGTCAGGCAGCCCTTGAGGTGGCCCAGCGTGATGGCGCGGTCGATGACTAGGCCTTCGCACTGGTGGAACATCGGCGAGTGGGTGGCGTCGTGGTCGGCGCGGTACGTGCGGCCGGGCACGATGACGCGGATTGGCGGCGGCTGGTCCAGCATGGTGCGCACCTGCACCGGGCTGGTGTGGGTGCGCAGCACGCGGGGCGCGCCCCCGCTGGCACTCGGGTCGATGCCGGGCAGGTAGAAGGTGTCGTGGTCGTCGCGCGCGGGGTGGTGGACAGCGATGTTGAGCGCAGAGAAGTTGTGCCAGTCGGTCTCGATGTCTGGGCCTTCCGCCACGCTGAAGCCCATAGCGCCGAAGATCGCGTACATCTCGTCGAGCGTGCGGCTGATCGGGTGGATGCTGCCAAGCGGCTCAGGGCGCGGCGGCAGGGTGATGTCGATGCGCTCAGCTTCGAGCCGGGCGGCGAGCGCCTGGGCGTCGAGCGTCTCGCGGCGGGCCTCGATGGCGGCGGCGAGTTCGTCGCGCAGGCGGTTGAGCGCGGCACCCCGCTCGCGGCGCTGGTCGGAGGCGGTTTTGCCAAGTTCTTTCAGGAGCGAGGTGAGGGCGCCGGACTTGCCGAGCGTGGCGACGCGGATGGCGTCCCAGCTGCGCAGGTCGGGCGCGGCGTCGAGCGACGCGAGCGTCTGGTCGCGCAAGGCCTGGAGGTCGTCGGACATGGGGTGGTCCTAAAGGCAGCGAAGCAAGGCCTTCTTTTTCGAGAAAAAGAAGCAAAAAGCTTTTATCACGGCTGTCGCGAACCTCTCCGGCGAGCGCGCGATAGCGGAGACAAAAGTTCTTTGGTTCTTTTTTTCAAAAAAGAACCGCTTGCCTTCCTGGTGAGAGCTAACGGGTCCTGTCAGCCTCAACCGCGGAGGTGAGTCGCGGTGCCAAGGCCGAAGCGGAACCATACCACGACGATGAGGCAGGCCAGGCGGCCCGTAGCGTGACGTAACCGAGGGCGGGAGTGCTCCCGCCCCCCGATGCGTCACTCCGCCGCTGCTGCCGCGCTAGGTTCGTTGGCGTTGGCCGCCGGCGTTTCTGCCGCGTGCGCCTCGATGGTCGCCTGCACCGCCTTGACGATCTCGCTGAAGGCGGCCGGGTCGTCGAACGCGATGGCGGCCAGCACCTTGCGGTCGATCTCGATGCCGGTCTGGTTCAGGCCGTGGATGAAGCGGCTGTAGGTGATGCCGTGCTCGCGCACCGCGGCGTTGATACGCTGGATCCACAGCGCGCGGAACTCGCGCTTCTTTACCCGCCGGTCGCGGTAGGCGTATTGTAGCGACTTCTCGAGCCGCTCGAGCGCGATGCGGTAGTTGGTCGACGAGCGGCCGAAGAAGCCTTTGCTTTGCTTGAGGACCTTCTTGTGCCGGGCGTGGGACGTGGTGCCCCGTTTGACGCGTGCCATCTATGCGCTCCTCAGCCCAGGCCGTAGGGGGCCCACTGCTTGACGGTCAGCCCGTCAGCATGGGTTAGCGTCTGGCTGCCGCGGTTGCTGCGGATAGCCTTTTGCGAGCGGGCAGAGAGGTTGTGGCGCTTCTTGCCGGGGCCGGCCAGCACCTTGCCGGTGGCGGTGATCTTGAAGCGCTTCTTCACGGAAGACTTCGTCTTCATCTTGGGCATTTCGTTACTCCTTTGCGGTAGGCCTCGTGGCGGTGCGCACCGGGATCTGGTGCGGCGCACGAGGGTCGCGGCCAGGCATGCCCATACAGGCCCGGTCGCGCGATCAGGGGTGGGTTGTAGCTTCGTGGGTGGTGGGGTGCAAGCCGGCAACGGCCGGTCCGGACGGTCCAGGTTACGAAGATGTGCGATCCGGCGTGCGGCTGCCGGTCAGAATGCAATCGACGATGCGTAGTCAAAACGTATGCGATACGCTAAGTAAACGATCATGGCCACTGTCCAACCCCTCCGCACGTTGCAGGCCTCCGGCGTAAGCCAGGCCGCGTCAGCACCGCCCCGGCGCTACGACCGCGAGACGACGCCC
>CAXUIR010000259.1:0-4264 GCA_964251005.1 uncultured Acetobacteraceae bacterium
AATCCAGGTCCCCCAGCCACCTCCGCGTTCCCTCAGCAGCAGGCACATTTTGCGCCAGGCTGGATGGCGCAACGTTGCGCCGGCAAGATTCGGCTTACCCGAGAAGGTCGCTGTAGGCCGGCGACGACACGAACTCTGCGATCTCGGGATGCACACGTGCGTAAGCCGGCCTCAGCGCGAGCGACTTGATGCCGCGCAGGACCGGCTGCGGGATCCAGCCGGCCGAAGGCGGCGCGTCGCGGCCGGTTGCTACAACCCGCCTGTCATCTTGGAGATTGACGCCCGTGCAACGAGCAAGTCTTGCAAGGTCGTCGTTGTACAGCGCTGCCAGGGTGTGTGCCTGGCGGGTGGTTAGGTAGCGGGCAGGGGTTCGCGGCGTCGCGGACGCGTCGATCGCCATGTCCGCGAGCTCGTGCAACGCCTCGGCGATTGCCAGCCGTGTCGTGTCCCAGCCGCTCGCCGCGTCGCGCCCCACGACCAGCCGAAGCAACTCGACGATCATCCAGTTGGGTGAGGCGTTTTCGCGCCCTGTGCTCTGCACGGCAGGCAGACCGATCGCCGTCAGGCAATCGCTCAGCAGATCGCCACCGTGGAGGTCGAGCGCGTTCAGGGAACGCACATGCAGGCGATCCCAGCCGATCGTCTCGCCCCAGATCTCCAGCGTCGGCCAGCAGCTGATCGCGGGGTGCATCCAGTCGAGGTAGCGGTCGAAGTCCCGGCCGTTGATGCCCATGCGAACGTCGAAGCAATACGACGACACGATCCACTCGGTGTACGGGCGGACGTAGAAGATCACCCGCAGGTCCAGCTTCGCCAAATCCGCCGCCATGACTCGCGTCATGTCAGGGGTGAAACAGCAAAGCCCTTCGTGGGACACCAGCACCGATCCGCCCGGCTGCGCCAGGACGAAGCCAGAGATGTCGCGGTGGGTGGCAAAGGTCGGCAGCGCGCAGCCGGGCGAGCTCGGCTGGTTGAACAACGCGTATTGCACCCCCGCTTCTCGCAATGCCGCTGCGTTGTCGCGGAAGTAGCTTTGCAGTGTGGACGAGCCGGCCTTGTTCCGGCCGATATGCAGGTACAATGTCGCTCCACCGGCCTGCGGCATCGCGGGTCCTTTCGTCTGATAGTAATTCCTTGCGGTGCTGTCTGGAAGAAAAGCAAGCAGTCCTTTTTTAGAGAAAAGGACCAAAAAACTTTTGCCCCTGCTGTCGCGAAGGTTCTGCACCGCGCGCCCAAGGGAACAAAAGTTTTGGTTCTTTTTTTCAAAAAAGAACTGCTTGGCTTGACCTACTGGTAGGTCAAAACTTGCAGATCGCCGGTACGAACGGACGAAGGAGCCAAAGCTTTTTCCAGTATCCGTTTCAAAATGGCCTGGCGAGTCGGCTGGCGCCGCACACCGCCGCCGCCGATTGACAGGGGTTTTCTCCTGTCGTCAAAGCTCGGCCGATGATCGCCTTCTGGGACAGCCTCATCCCACCCTACGTGGCCGCTTCGCGACCCCGCTCGACGCTGCTCGCGGGCGGCGGCGACGGGGTGCTCGTCAGCCGCCTGATCGAAGCCACCGCTGCCTGGAAGGGCACGGTCCACCTGGCCGATCCAACCCCGTCCTTCGACGTCGCCGCGCTCCGGCAACAGGCAGGCGACCGCATCATCGTGCATCGTGCGCGCGGCAGGGACGTGATCGGCCTGCTGCCGGTGCCGGACCTGCTGCTGCTCGACACCGACCCGAACTGGTACACCACGCACGGCATGCTGCAGGCGGCGGCCAACCAGGCGGCGGCCTTGAACGGTTGCTTTCCGGTGACGCTGCTGAGCAATACCGGCTGGCCACATGGCCGCCGCGACGGCTACGCCGACCCGAACGCCATCCCTGAGCCGTTCCGCCTGCCGCACCAACGCGCTGGGCTGCGCCCGGGTGAGCGGTCGTTGTGCGCAGGCCGCGGCCTGTTCGCCGACCGATTCCACGCGACGACGGAGAACGAGCCCCGCAACGGCGTAATGACAGCACTGGAAGACTTTCTCGCCGGCCAGGCGGGACGCATCGGCGTGGCAAGCCTGCCGTTCCTGCACGGCATCAGCCTGGTCCATCCGCGCGGCCTGACGGACGCGCCGGCACTGGACGGCTTCCTGCAGGCGATCGGGATGGGGCCGGTGGTGGCCTCGCTGGCCCAGACGACGGAAGATGCCCGGCTTGCTCTCGCGGCCGAGGCGGCGGACCTTCGGCACGCCGTGGAGACCGCCGGCTACCGCAACGACTCCCTGCATGCCGCCTTGCGCGAGAAGCAGCTTGCGATGCCGCGCAAGCAGGCGTCCGGCGGGAACGTTGCAGCTGCGCCGCCGGACTTCCTGCACAGGGTGCGGCGGCGTGCGCGCCGCACGGCGCGCCTGGCGATCTGGGCAGCACAGCTCCAGCTCACCACACAGCGCGACGCGGAGCGGCGTCAGCAGGACGCCCAGGCAGACGTCGCGCGGCTGCGCGCAAGCCCGATCATGGACGCAGACTGGTACCGGTCGGCCTACCAGGACGTCGCCGCCAGCGGCGAGGACCCGTCGGCGCATTACTACCACCATGGAGCTGCGGAGGGCCGCGACCCGGGCCCCTACTTCTCCACCGCCTACTACCTGGCGCACCATCCGGACGTTGCACAGTCCGGGCTGAACCCGCTGCTGCACTATTTGACGGACGGCGCGCGCGAGGGCCGCGAGCCCGGCCCGCTGTTCAGCGGCAGGCGTTACCTCGAGGCCTGGCCGGACGTAGCACAGGCCGGTCTCAACCCGCTGGAACACTTCCTTGCCAGCGGCGAGGCGGAAGGCCGCCGTGCACTGCCGCCGGACTGACAAAGCAAGCAGTTCTTTTTTCAAAAAAGAAACAAAAAACTTTTGTTTCTTAAAGCGCGCCGTGTGGGAGAGTCCGCGACAGCCGTGACAAAAGTCTTTTGCTTCTTTTCTTCAGAAAAGAAGGTCTTGCCTTCCTTTCTAGGCGCGGAGCCAAAACATAAAGTCACCATCAAGGATCAAGCGCCGCCTCCTCGCACAACAGGCCGACCGCTTGCCTGAGCCGCGCGAAGTGATCCGCCTCGGGCGCAAGCTCGGGCATTGCGGCGCCCCCCGCATCGGTCACGTGGCGCCGGAACAGCCGCATGACGTGGTCGACACCGTCCTGCGTCACCGAGCGCAGGTCGTCCGCGAAGTACCGGCCGCGGGCGAACGATCCAGTCACCACCTCGTAGGACGGAAAATACATGATCGCCGGGTCGCCAGCGAGGGTCTCGGCGGCCACCCGCAGCACGGATTTCGAGTACGTGGTCGACACCAGCACGTGCCGGTCCAGCGCGGTCGCGGCCAGCGGCACCGGCGAGACGGTCAAGATGATCCGGCAGCCGGGGTTGACCTCGCGCAACTCCTGCACGAAGGCGCCCAGATCGGCCACCGTGTCGCCCACCGAGAAGTTCAGCAGGATGTGGCGCGCCGGGTCGAAGGCGCCGGCCAGCGTGCCGGGACAGGCCGGATAGACGCAGCCATCCTCGGCGGACGCCCAGCATTCGGTCAGGCCGAGGGTGAACACCAGCACGTCCATCGTCTCGAACGCGGTGCGCACGCAGGCGAAGTGCCGCCTGCGGTCCAGCTCGTACTCGGCGGCGGTGGCGAAACCGCGCGGTTGGATGGTCGGCCTGAACGGGTCGTAGAGGCGGCCGTCTTGCGTCCAGACGTCGTCGCGCGGCTGAAGCCTGCCGTAAGCGCGCCGCAGCAGCTGCAGCAGCTGGCGGGCGGTGTAGAGGTTGCCGTATCGCGCGCTGTAGGTGCCGTAGTTGAACTCGGCCGCCAGCCCGTCGCCCAGCAGCGGATGCGCGCTTTCGGTGACCAGGAAGTTGAAGCCTGCGTCGCGCAGCCAGCGTGCGATGTGCTGCGCGAAGCAGCTGCCGGCGGTGACGATACGGTCGCTGCGTGTGACGCGGAACTTCGCGGCGACCACCGGGTCGACGGCGTCGGGCGGCGTGGCGCCGACGGCACGACTCCATCTCCGGTAGGGCGCCGCCTGCGCGTACGGGTGCTCGCTCATCGCGCGGCAATCTCCGGCGCGCCCCGCTCGCCTGTCAACCGGACCGGCTCGCGGCGGGGGCGGCGCGGGTGAGCCGCGTGCGTGCGGCGCTCGGCCGGCTGCTCGCGAAGCGGCCGCTGGTCGCCATCGGCCACCGCCACACCGAGACCGTGGCGGCCGCCGCGGCAGGCGTACGCCTCGCCGTGCTGAACGTCTGGCACCTGC
>CAXUIR010000260.1:0-4237 GCA_964251005.1 uncultured Acetobacteraceae bacterium
ACCGCGGGATCACCGCTAACGTAACAACCGACACCGGATCTGGGACAGCCCCAAACTTTGCCTCCGCTGTCGCGGGCTTATCCGGAGAGCGCGCGACAGCGGAGTCGAAAGTTTTTGGTCCTTTGTTCAAAAAAGGACTGCTTGCTTTGTGAGTCAGCATCAGGGCAGGCCGGTACTATGCCCGTGACATCTTGCCGGCTTGCTCGCCCGAGAGAGCAATGCCACGGCCCAGTTAGGCCATGATTGACCTGTGCAGGACATTATAGGCCGATCACGCTTGACTTCCCTTTCGCTGGGAGAAAACATGCCGACATGAACCTAGTGGTCGTTATCGCACGCGGCTTGTCGCTGCTCGCCTTGCTTGCGGCCGTGGCGGGAGGCGTCCCTCAGGCAACCGCCACTCCGCCGGCCGACATCGAACGATACGTCGCCCAGGCGATGCAGAGCTTCGGCGTGCCAGGCATGTCGGTGGCCATCGTGGAAGGCGGCAAAACCACGTTCGCGCGCGGGTTCGGCGTGCGCGACATCCGCTCCGGCACGAAGGTGGACGAGCACACCGCCTTCCCGATCGGCTCGGAGACCAAGGCGTTCACCGCTGCCTGCCTGGCCATCCTGGTAGACCAGCACAAGCTCTCCTGGGACGACCGCGTCGTGGACAAGCTGCCCGGCTTCCAGATGTACGACCCATACGCCACCGCGCACATGACCGTGCGCGACCTGCTCACCCACCGCAGCGGCCTGGGGCTCGGCGAGGGCGACCTTCTGTTCCTGCCCGCCACCAACCGCAGCCGCGCCGACATGCTGCACGCGCTGCGCTATCTCAGACCGGCCACCGGATTTCGCGAGAGCTTCGCCTACGACAACATCCTCTACGTCGTCGCCGGCCTGCTCATCGAGGCGGTCTCCGGACAGAAGTGGGAGTCCTTCGTCACCGACCACGTCCTCAAGCCGGCCGGCATGCGGGACGCGCACCCGTCTTACGACGCGGCCGCCGCCAACGCGGTGGCGCTGCACGCCCGCACCGCGGGGCAGATTCGCGGCGTGGGCGCGCAGGGCGTGCTGGCCAGGGGGCTCGACGCGCCCACCACCGCGCCGGCCGGCGGCATCAAC
Organism: uncultured Acetobacteraceae bacterium; assembly: GCA_964251005.1. Lineage (GTDB taxonomy): Bacteria > Pseudomonadota > Alphaproteobacteria > Acetobacterales > Acetobacteraceae > BOG-908. Next base: position 1,111 of record CAXUIR010000260.1, read on the forward strand.
GCCAGCGCCGAAGACCTCGCGCATTGGATGCGCCTGCAGCTTGCGCACGGCCAGGCGGCCGACGGCACCCGCATCTTCAGCGCGCAACAGGCGGCGCAGATGTGGACCCCGGTCGTCGTCGTGCCCGGCACCGAGCTGAAGCTGCCCGCCGGCCTCGAAGCGATGCAGCCGGAGCTGGAGGACTACGCGCTGGGCTGGTTCGTGGAAACCTACCACGGGCACCTGCTCGTCGAACACGCCGGCGGCGTGCTGGGCGGCGTCTCCATGCTCTACCTCATCCCCGACGCCAACATCGGCCTCGCGGTCGACATCAACTCCGAAGATGCCGGCGCACGCCGCGCAGTCATGTTTCACCTGCTGGACCACTACCTCGGCCTGCCGCAAACCGACTGGATCGCCATTGTCCGCCGCGCCCAGGACGCATCGGTCGTTAAAGCTGAAGCGCTGCTCAAGACTTTGCCGGAGACACACGCTGCGAGCACGGCCGCGCCGTCGCTGGCGCCAGCCGGCTACACGGGCACCTACCGCGACCCGTGGTATGGCGCCATCACCGTGTCAGCCCCGCAAAGCGGCAAGCTGCACATCCGGTTCGACAGCTCGCCAGGCATGGAGGGCGAACTTTCCGCCGTGTCAGTAAACGTCTTCCGGACCGCCTGGACAGACCCGACGATCGAGAACGCCTACGTGACGTTCAGCGTCGCGCACGGCAAGGTAGACGGCGTGAAGATGGCCGCCGTCTCGCCGCTGGCGGATTTCAGCTGGGATTATCAGGACCTGGGGTTTCGGCCGGACGGTGGGTGAGATAGGTAAGGAAGCAAGGCCTTCTTTTTCGAGAAAAAGAAGCAAGAAGCTTTTGTTTCGGCTGTCGCGGACGGTTTAAACGCCGTGCTTCACGAGGGCGCGTTACCCAGCGACGTAAAACTTGAGCCTTCAGACTCGCGAAGGTTCTGCAGCGCGCGCCCAAGGAAACAGAAGTTCTTGGTTATTTTACCCAAGGAAGATCGCTTGTATCCGCGGTCCTGGTTGCTCAACGTTCGGCGTCCAGCAAGGAAGGCAAAGCCTTCTTTTCTGAAGAAAAGAAGCAAAAGACTTTTGCTCAGGCTGTCGCGGTATGTTCCTGCAACGCGGGCGCAGGGGAACAAAGCTTTTTGGTTCCTTTGTTAGGAAAGGACCGCTTGCTTGCGCGTCTCCAATCAAAATGCGAGACAGTTTGTATTGTGCCCGCAGCCTTGGATGCTCACGCAAGGCAGGCAAACCTTCTTTTCTGGAGAAAAGAAGCAAAAGACTTTTGGTTCTGCTGCCGCGATGGTTCTGCAGCACGCGCCCCAGAAGCACAAGTTTTTGGTTCTTTTTTTCAGAAAAGAACTGCTTGCTTGCGTGTCGCCGGGTAAAACCCGAGGCCGTTGTGTTACTTTGCCTGTCACAGGTCGAAATATCGGGCGCCCTATAAGGTCTCGTGGCCTTTCGCAAGAAAGCAAGCCTGTTTGGGTCTTGCGAGACGTGGTGTTCTCAGCTGTCCGCAACAACTGATACCGGAATGCTTCAGAGCTGACACATAGAAAGGAAGCAGTCCCTTCTGCCAGAAACTTATCTCACACCAGAACCAAAAAGCGCTTGCTGATGCAAGCCCACAACCTGGCAGCATCAAGCCTTACGGTAGTGCAGGCCAGGAAGTAAAAGTTTTTTGCTTCTTTTTTTCAAAAAAGAAGGCCTTCCTTGCTTGCGAACGTCGGCCTCAACGCAGGCTGACAACGGACACCGTTTCGCTGATGTTTGAGCTTAGCGCCTTCGCTAACGCCAAGCGCCGCTGCTGTTGCCAGACAGCCCCGCCGCTCGGTAGGCCGCGTCCACCAGCGACTGTCCGCGCTCGTTCAGCAGTATGCCCGCGCCCATCCGGTTCATCGTGTAGCCGAACGACAGTCCCAGCCCCGGGTCGGCGAACCCGATGCTGCCGCCCATGCCGACGTGGCCGAACGCGTGCTCGCCCAGCAGCAGGCTGTCGCCGCCTGCCGCACGGTTGTCGGTGCTGATCATGTAGCCTAGGCCGAAGCGCATTGGCTGCAGCAGCATCGCGTCCATGTGGGTGGCGGCTGACGCGCGGCCCATGCGCGCCACGGTGTCCGGCTGCAGCAGCTCTCCGCCGACGGTGGCCAGCGGCGCGTACATGCCGGCCAGGCCGCGAGCGTTGGTGCTGCCGTTGGCGCTGCCCAGCTCGGCCGCGTGCATGGCCGGCGGGTTGAAGTCGGCGCGCCCGGTGTTGGTGACGAAGAGCTGCGACAGGCTGCCGGGCTCGCGCATGACGGCGAGCAGGAACTTCGAGGCCAGGTTCGCCTCGGCCGGGTCCGACGCGATCATCGGCGCAACCCGGTGCTCCTCGGAGTCAGGCAGCCCGATGTGGAAGTCCAGGCCGAGCGGGCCGGCCACGTGCTCGCGGAAATACGCGCCGAGCGTCTGGCCGGCCGCCAGGCGGACCATGTTGCCGACGGTCCAGGCGTAGGTGAGGCCGTGGTAGCCCTGCCGCGTGCCGGGCGCCCACCAGGCGGGCTCGGCGGCAACCATCTCCGCCATGGCCTCCCAGTCGGTGAGGCCGCCGTTCTGGATCACGGCGCGCAGGTGCGGGACGGGCGCGGTGTGGGCCAGCATCATCGCCGTGGTGGTGCCGGCCTTGCCGCCCTGGGCAAAGTCCGGCCACAGCCCGGCCACGTCGGCGTGCAGGTCCAGTTGGCCGCGCTCGGCCAGCATGTGGGCGCACAGCGCGGTGGCCCCCTTGGTGCAAGAAAACACGATGCCGATGGTGTCGCGTTGCCAAGCGTGGCCGGTTTTCGGGTCCGCGACGCCGCCCCACAGGTCCACGACGGGGCGGCCGTGCTGCATGACGCAGAGGCTGGCGCCCACCTCTCGGCGCTCGGTGAAGTTGGCGCGAAAGGCGTCGGCGACGGCTTGCCAGGCGGGGTCGCAATGGCCTTCGATCTGTTCGGTCATGCGGAGTTCAACCTAATTTAAGTAAGCAAGCGGTTCTTTTTTGAAAAAAAGAACCAAAAAACTTTTACTCCCTGTCGGGTGTTTGTCCTGGAGCGCGCGACAGCGGAGTCAAAAGTTTTTTGCTTCTTTTTTTCCAAAAAAGAAG
>CAXUIR010000261.1:0-4220 GCA_964251005.1 uncultured Acetobacteraceae bacterium
GATCCGGTGGTCCTTCGTCACCACCGCCCGCAGCGTGGGGATCGCCTGCCGGATCGCCGGCACGCCGGTCTCAGCGAAGGCCCGGGCGGCCCGCATCGCGCGGAGCGCCTGGGCAACGCGGTCGTCCTCCACCTCGGCGCCGTAATCGGGCAGTTCGAGATGGGCGAGCAGCCGGTCGAGATCGACCGCCAGCGCGCCCTCCATCTTCTGCCGGCCCTCTGCCGTTGCCGGCGGCTTGAACCGTCCCAACGTCCAGCACTCGATCGTCTCCGGGCTCTGCTCCGCCGTGCGCGGCGAGACGTCGCTCGCGATGACCGCGGGGTCGTAGCACCCGGCCTGCCGGCCAGGCGGCAGCACGGCGTGGCTCAGCGGGTCGGACGCAAGCGCCAGCACCAGCCCGGTGACCTGCCCCGACTCTGTCCGCGTCAGCGACGAGGTCTGCATGTAGTCCGGCGAGCCGGTCCGCACCACGATCAGCGTCTGCCACTCGCCAGGCGGCAGTGGGAGCTGCCGCCCGGCGAACGGTATCGTGCCGGTTCGCCCAGGCCCCGGCGGTGGCGCGGCGGCCGCCCGCGGAGCGGCCGACAGGCTGTCGCCAGGCGGCACGAAGCGCGCCGCAGCAGGGGTTGCCCCCGGCGACTTGTCGACCGCCGTCACGCCGCCCGCCGCCAACCCGACCGCCATGTGCTTCAGCCCCGCCGGCGGGAACAGCGCCGTCAGCGCGCCCAGGCCCACCGCCGAGACCAGGCAGAACCGCCACGCCGGCGCCCGGCGCCACAGCCGCCCTGCGGCCGACACCTCAGCGGTCGATCCGTGCCGCCAGCGGAACCCGCGCCTCGCGCCCCGGCGCGTCGACCGCTGGCACCTCCGTCAACAGGGCCTCGCGCGCGGCCAGGGTCTTGCGGGCACCACGCATGTCGGCGATGCGGGTGACGATGCCGTCCGGACCCTTCTCCAGGCTGACGCAGCGCGCGCCCTGCTGGTGCGCCTCGATCAGCCCGTCGCTCACCATCTCCTCGATCGATCGCACCAGGTCGCGCGCGCTCGCCCCCTGGCCCAGCCGGTCCTGCTTCTGCATCACGTCCAGTAGCAGGTGCGGGTCGATGCCGCCCTCGGCGATCTCCAGCCCGTAGCTGCCGATCATTGCCTCGATCTCGAGCGCCGCCACCCGTGCCACGTCCAGCCCCGCCAGCGGCCGGAACACGAAAATCCTGTCCAGCCGGTTCAGCACCTCCGGCGCGAACCCCGCCGCCTTCAACGCGTCCACCGAGGCGCCGCGCATCCCGTCCGGGTCGTCGGCGTAGCGCTCGGCAATCTCGCTCAGCGCGTCGGTGGCGATGTTGGACGTTAGCATGAAGATCGAGCGCGTGGTGGAGACCTGCGCACCGGTGGAGGCCTCCGTCACGTGCCCGTCGTTCCACGCGGTGAGGAACTTCTTGAACACGTCCGGATGCGCCTTCTCGATCTCGTCGAGCAGCACCAGCGAGTCCGGCGTCTCCTTCAGCCCGCCGGTCAGCTTGCCGTAGCTGTCCGACCCCACGTATCCCTTTGGCGAGCCGAACAATTGCGTGGACGCGTGCGCCGAGCTCATCTGCGTCATGTCGAAATGCAGCAGCTTGCGCCCCAGCGCGCCGGCCAGCTTCTTGGCCAGGTACGTCTTGCCGGTGCCGGGCGGCCCGGCCAGCAGGAACACGCCGACCGGCTTGCCGCGCACCTGCAGTGCCAGCCGCCGGCGCAGCTGCCCGGCGATCTCGTCGCACACCGCGTCCTGCCCGATCACCTGCGACTTCAGCGTCGCCGCCAGAGCCACGGCGTCGATCACCGTCGCCTTGTCCTGCTTAGAGAGCAGGTCCTCCAACGCCGCACGGTTGGTCAGTCGCGCCAACACATCCATGAGCCATCCTCGCTTCTGCGGCCGAGCCCGGCGCCCGCTCGCCCTCACCTTGCGCGCCGTCGCTTCCGCGCGCCACTCGTAGACCACGCCCGCCAGCACCACGGCCCCCAGTGCCGCACCCAGCACCGCGTAGACCACGCCGCCCTGCGCCAGCCAGCCGAGCACCCGGTGCAGCAACTCCCCGGCCGAGAGGTGCATCGACAGCACCAGCTGCAGGATCATCAACCCGAGGAAGACGACCATCATCAGCGGCATCAGCTTTTGCGCCGCTGGGATGAGCCCCTTCATTCGGCCACCACGCCCACCTGTTCCGCCTGGCCCGGTTCCAGCGGCGGCGTCTGCATCGGCCCGGACAAGGTCAGCAGCCCCACCGCGGTGTCCGCGCCGCCCAGGTTGCGGACCGAGACCGTGGCGGCTGGCCCTACCGGCACCACCACCACGTCCGCCTGCCGCGTCAGCGTCACCGCCGTGGTGTAGCCGCCCACCACCAGCTCCACCCTGTGCCCGACCGGGCCGCCCTCCGGCACCGCGGCGGTCGCGTCGAACAGGCCCAGTTTCGCCAGGCGAAGCTGCCCGCGCCGCAGGGCAAGGCCCAGCGCCGCGCCGTCGGCTGCCGACAGGCCCATCCCGGCCATCGCAAGCTGCTCGCCGGAGCGCGGGATCATCGCCACCTCCATGGCGCCGATGCGCGTCTGCGCCACCGGCTGCGCCGCGGTCCCCGGCACCATGGCGGCAAGCTGGCTGCCGTAGCGCCCCCATCCACCCGCGAGCAGCGCCGCGCCGAGCACGACGTAGACCATGCCGCGCACCGCGGACAAACCTCCGCTCGCGTGCACCATGCGTTCCGACGCCGCGACCTGCACCATTCTCTCCATGGTAGCACTGGAGCATTGCCAACGGCGCAGTGCAACCGGCGGTGTGTGTCGATGTGTCGCAGGCAGCAAGCGTTCCGCAGCCGCGCGCTCACCAAACAAAACCGCGACAGCCGAAATAAAAGCTTTTTGCTTCTTTTTCTCGAAAAAGAAGCGCTTGCTTTCGCTTCACCCCAGCATGACCTGCGTCGCATGCGCCGTGTTGGCGGGGCAGGCAAGGCAAGCAAGGCCTTCTTTTTCGAGAAAAAGAAGCAAAAAGCTTTTGCGCGTGCTGTCGCGGTTTCTTCTGGCAACTGTGCGGCGGCGGAAACGCGCAGGCCTGTGCGCTAGGCGGACCGGCCACGCGCGCTGTCGTACACTAAGCCTGTTTCACCAGCATCGCCTGCGACGTCGGCAGCTCGATCGCACGCTCCGGCCGTCCGGCCAGGTATTCGTCGAAAGCCTCGCGCACGCCGTCAAGGTAGGAGTAGTCGTGCGTCAGGATGATCCCGCCCGGCAGCATGCGCGGATAGAAAAACTCCAGGCAGCAGCGCGTGCTGGACTTCAAATCGACGTCCAGGTGCACGAAGGAGAAACGCGTGTCGGCCACCGGCGCCGCGGTTTCCGGAAACATCCCTTGGTGAAACGCCACGTGTGGCCGGTCGGCAAGATAGGCCTGCACGCCTTCGAGAGACGCCGCGTAATGCCCCTGCCGCATCCGCCCGTGCTCGTCGGCATCCGGCGCCGGCAGCCCTGCAAACGTGTCGAACAGGTGCAGCTTCGCACCGTTGCTGGCCAGGCTGATCATCCGCGCGGAGCATCCCTGATAGACGCCCACCTCCGCCATCTCGCCACCCAACGCGCTCTGCGCCCGCGCCAGCGAAAACACGGTGAACGCCTCATTGCCGCTCAGCAACGATTCCCGCCCGCTGCGCGAAGCCTTGATCGCCGCCAGCACGTGCCGCTGCTTGTGGCCGGCCAGGAACGCCAACTCGAGCCGCGCCAGCAGCCCGATGGAGAGCGACCGTACCATCCTGCTGCCGGCGATCAGCATGTGCAGCCGGCCGCTGTCGAAACGGCCGCGCCCGCGCGTGTGCGCGCCACCGGCGGTATCGGAGACGAACATGTCTGGGATGGCGGCAATCCTCGCGTCAAGGCGCCGGACCATACCGCCGCGTCCTAGATCAACGCGGAAACTGCAAAGAGTTCAGCAAGACGTCGCGGCGCAAGCCGGCAGGCAAGCAAGAAAGCAAGGCCTGCTTTTTTGAAAAAAAGCAGCAAAACACTTTTGGTTCGGCTGTCGCGGAGTTTCCATCAGCGTGTTCTCATGGGAACAAAACTTTTTTGGTTCTTTTTTCAAAAAAGAACCGATTGCTTGACTTACAGCCCAACGATCCGCTCAGCGTCCGCCACGATCGGCTCCGCCAGCGCCGCCGCCCGCTCGGCTCCCGCCTTCAGCACCCCCCGCAGATGCC
>CAXUIR010000262.1:0-3527 GCA_964251005.1 uncultured Acetobacteraceae bacterium
AGACAACGTCGGAAGCCCGCCAGGCCGCGCAGCCCGAGGTGCCGCGCGACACCGCGCGCGGGCCGTACTGCCGGAACACCTACCGGGTCAGCACCGCCGTGCTGCGCACCCACGAGGCGCCGAGCTTCCGCGGCGGCTACATCGCCAGCCTCTCGATCCCCTGGGGGGCGACCAAGGGCGAGGACGACCTCGGCGGCTACCACCTGGTCTGGCCGCGCGACCTGGTGGAGACCGCCGGCGGCCTGCTCGCCGCCGGCGCCCACCCCGCCGCGCTGCGCCTCCGCGACTACCTGCGCACCACCCAGGAGCAGGACGGTCACTGGCCGCAGAACAATTGGCTGGACGGCTCGTCCTACTGGCAGGGCGTGCAAATGGACGAGTGCGCGTTCCCCATCCTGCTGCTCGACCTGCTGCTGCGCGAGGGCGCGCTGCGGCCCGACCGAGCGGCCGCCTACTGGCCGATGGTGCGCGACGCCGCGGGCTTCCTGGTGCGCAACGGGCCGGCGACGGGCCAGGACCGCTGGGAGGAGAACGCCGGATTCTCCACCTTCACCCTGGCGGTCGAGATCGCCGCCCTGCTCGCCGCCGCCGACCAGGCCGACCACGCCGGGCAGACCGCCGCTTCCGCCTTCCTCACCGACACCGCCGATGCCTGGCACGCGGCGCTGGACGACTGGACGTTCGCCCGCGGCACCGGGCTCGCCGCCGAACTCGGCGTGGACGGCTACTACGTGCGCATGGCGCCCAACACCGGGCCGGGCGCTGGCGCCGACCTCGGCCGCATGCTGCAGATCAAGAACCGCCCGGAAGGACAGGGCGCGGTGGCCGCCAGCGACGTGGTCAGCGCCGACGCGCTCGCTTTGGTGCGTTTCGGCCTGCGCGCCGCCTCGGACCCGCGCATCCTCGCCACCATGCGCGCCATCGACCACTGCACCCGCACCGAACTGCCCGCCGGCCCGAGCTGGCACCGCTACACCGGCGACGGCTACGGCGAGCACGAAGGCGGCGCCCCGTTCGACGGCACCGGCATCGGCCGGCTGTGGCCGCTGCTGACCGGCGAGCGCGCGCACGTGGCCGTCGCCGCCGGCGACCTGGCACAGGCCCGCGCGCTGCTGGACACCATGGAGAGCTGTGCCAGCAGCGGCGCGCTGCTGCCCGAGCAGGTGTGGGACAGCGCGGACATCCCCGAGCGCGAGCTGTACCGCGGCCATCCCAGCGGCTCGGCGATGCCGCTTGTCTGGGCGCATGCCGAGCACGTCAAGCTGCTGCGCTCGATCGCCGACGGGGCGGTGTTCGACATGCCGGCGCAGACCGTGCGGCGCTACGTGCAGGCGCAAAACGTGGCACGGGTGACGCCGGGGCGCCCGGGCTTCCCGCCGGACCGGCGCGACCACGGACGCGCGCTGCGCATCGCGCTGCCACGGCCGTCGGTGGTGCTGTGGAGCAAGGACGACTGGGCCAGCTCGGCGGAGCGGCGCACGACGGACACCGGCTTGGGCGTGCACGCGGCCGAGATCGCCTGGGACGAGTGCGGCGATGCGCAGGCGGTGGTGTTCACCTGGCGGGACGCGGAGACGAATGCTTGGGCGGGCAGCAACATGCTGGTGCGGGTGACGTAAGCAAGGCCTTCTTTTTTTGAAAAAAAAGAAGCAGAAAAACTTTTGGGCGGCTGTCGCGGACCGTTCCACACGGCATGCCCAAGGGAACAAAAGTTTTCTGGTTCTTTTTTCAAAAAAGAACTGCTTTCTTTCTTGTGGAGTTTCCCATGAACGACGGACCAGCACGCGGCTCGGCCCGCCCGCCGCCCACGTCGCCGGGCGCGCAGGTGTCGGCTGGCGGCGCGCACCCCGCCCCGCCGGCGACGCTGGTGATCTTCGGCGCCCACGGCGACCTGACCAAGCGGCTGCTGATGCCCGCGCTCTACAACCTGGCCGGCGGCGGCCTGCTGGACGACGGGTTCAAGATCGTCGGTGTCGACCGTGTGGCGTCGGATGCCGGTCATTGGCGCGACGAGCTCACCTCCACCATGCAGGAGTTCACCCACGACAAGACGGCCGAGTTCTACGTCGAACACGTTGACGAGAAGACCTGGGGCTGGGTGACGCAGCGGCTCGACTACCTGCAGGCCGACTTCACCAAGAAGGAGGACATGGCAAAGCTTGCCGAGCACGCCAAAGGCAACGTGGTGTTCTACCTGGCGATCGCCGCGCGCTTCTTCGGCGACGTGGTCGAACAGCTTGGCGGCGCCGGGCTGCTCAAGCAGGAGGACGGCGCGTTCCGCCGCGTGGTGATCGAGAAACCTTACGGCGCGGACCTCGACTCCGCCAAGAAGCTGAACGCGCGCGTGCTGTCCCAGGCCGACGAGCAGCAGATTTTTCGCATCGACCACTTCCTCGGCAAGGAGACGGTGCAGAACATCATGGCGTTGCGTTTCGCCAACGGCATCTTCGAGCCGCTGTGGCGCCGCGACCACATCGACTACGTGGAGATCACCGCGGCAGAGACGATCGGCGTGGAACAGCGCGGTGCGTTTTACGAGCCCACCGGCGCGTTGCGCGACATGGTGCCCAACCACCTCTTCCAGCTGCTCAGCATGGTGGCGATGGAGCCGCCCAACTCGTTCGACGCCGAAGCCGTGCGCAACGAGAAGGCCAAGCTGCTGCAGGCGATACATCCGGTGAGCGCCGAAGACGTTGTGCTAGGCCAGTACGACGCCGGCTCGGTGCAGGGCCACGAGGTGCCTGCCTACCGAAGCGAGCCGAACGTGGCGCCAGACAGCAACACGGAGACCTACGTCGCGCTGAAGCTGCTGATCGACACCTGGCGCTGGGCCGGCGTGCCGTTCTACCTGCGCACTGGCAAGCGCCTCGGCGGCCGGCAGACCGAAGTGGTGGTGCATTTCCGCAAGCCGCCCTACGCGCTGTTCCGCGACACCGCTGTCGAGACGCTGACGCCGAACGTGCTGACCCTCGACATTCAGCCGCACGAGGGTCTGACGCTGTCGATCAGCGCCAAGCACCCGGGGCCGAAGATGGAGCTCTCACCGGTGCAGCTGCTGTTCCGCTATAAGGACGCGTTCGAACTGGCGCCGAACGTCGGCTACGAAACGCTGATCTACGACTGCCTGATCGGCGACCCGACGCTGTTCCAGCGCGCCGACATGATCGAGGCCAGCTGGGCGGCGGTGGACCCGGCCATCCAGCATTTCGGCGACGCGCCGGAGCTGTACAAGGCGGGGAGTGCAGGGCCGGACGCCGCCGACAAGTTGTTGGCGCGGGCTGGGCATTTTTGGAGCGAGATGAAAGCGTAAGCGAGCAAGCGGTTCTTTTTGAAAAAAGAACCAAAAAACTTTTTTCTTTTGGGCGCGTGCTGCAGGAATCTCGCTGCAGCAGGACCAGAAGTTTCTTGGTTTTTTTATTCAAAAGAGAACCGCTTGCCTTACGTCCGGGCGTCCAAGATTAACGCCCGCATCCGCCTGACGCTGCCGGCAAGTCCTTCAGTGATTGCCGCGCCGATTAGGAAGTGGC
>CAXUIR010000262.1:3537-4194 GCA_964251005.1 uncultured Acetobacteraceae bacterium
ATGTTGAGTTCCGCCACCTGCGGCAACGCGGCGATAGGCCCCACGTTGTCGTAGGTCAGCCCGTGTCCGGCGTGGCACTCCAATGCCAGCATTTGGGTGAGCGCTGCGGCCTCGCGCAGCCGCTCTAGCTCGCCGGCCCGGCCGAGCGCGTAGGCCCCGGTGTGCAGCTCCACTACCGGCGCGCCGAGTTCGGCCGCAGCGTGCAGCTGTGCAGGCTCGGGGTCGATGAAGAGAGAGACGCGGATGCCGGCGTCGCGCAGCTGCGCCACGATCGGGCGCAGCGTCGTGGCCAGGCCGGCGGCGTCCAGGCCGCCTTCGGTGGTGACCTCGGCGCGGTGTTCGGGGACGATGCAGCAGGCGTGCGGGCGGGTCTGCACCGCAATGCCGACCATCTCCTGCGTGGCGGCCATTTCCAGGTTGATGGGCGCGGTGAGTGCGGCGCGGATGCGGGCCAGGTCGTGATCGTGGATGTGACGGCGGTCTTCACGCAAGTGCAGGGTTATGCCGTCGGCGCCGGCGTCCAGTGCGATCCGCGCGGCTTGGAGGGGGTCGGGGAAGCTGCCGCCGCGGGCGTTGCGGAGGGTGGCGACGTGGTCGATGTTGACGCCTAGGCGGGGCATGACTTGCTCCAAAGGCCAGGGGGCTCTGCCCCTGAAC
>CAXUIR010000263.1:0-4171 GCA_964251005.1 uncultured Acetobacteraceae bacterium
CCTTGCCATGGTGTCGCGGCGCAACTGCTCGACGGCGACGCAGGCCAGGCCACCGGCGCGGTCCTCGTTGCCGTCGGCGCGGCGCACGATGCGTTTCGGGTAGACGCGCTGCGCTGTGTAGTCGAGCAGGGCCACGTAGCCGGCCAGTTGCCGCGGCGTCATCTGCTCTTCCATCAGGCGCAGGCTGCGATCGAGTGCGGACCGGCGCTCGGACTTGAACTCGCGCAGGTAGATCTGCTGTTCGCTGCCGATGGAGAGCCAATCTTCGGTGTCGTTGGTGGATGTGTCGACCTCGTAGTCGCGGTCGGCGCGGCGGCGCAGCTTGCCCAGCAGCACGCCGCGCAGGAACAGCTGCACGCGGGCGGCGAGCTGCTCCATCTCCTGCAGCGACATCGCGGTAGGGTGGCGGAAGCGTGCTTTGTCCACGTCGTTGTGCAGCGGCGAGCGCTCCTCCTTGCCGTTCTTCTCGTTGTAGGCGCGGCGCCAGTCGTCGTGCATCGGCACCAGCGCGGTCAGTGCGAGGCCGGTGAGTTCGGAGTAGATCACCATGCGGCCGCGCACCGAGGAGGAGACGAAGCTGACGCGCTTGTTCTGGTACAGCGGCGGCAGCTTGCGCTGCAGCGCGTCGCCGAAGCGCGCGGACATCTCGGCGGCGTTCTCCACCGAGACGAACACGCTGACCATGCCGCCGTCGAAGCTCGGGTCCATGCGCTGCGGGTCGACGTTGAGCCAGGGCAGCGCCTGCAGCATGGCGTGGCCGAACAGCGTGGTGCGGTCGGCCTCGTTCATGTCGGCCAGGGTTTGCAGCACGGTTGGCAGCTGGCTCTCGCGGTCGCGCATGCGCTCGCGCGCGACGCCGCGCAGGATGTTGATGATCTCGGCGCGGGTCTCGGCTTTGCGCAGGCGTTCGAACATCTGACGCGAGCCGCCCTGGCTCGACAGCGCCTCGCGGCCCCAGGCGGCGTAGTCGCCGCGCATGGTGCCCTCAAGCCGGCCGCCGCGGATCACCTGCGACATCGGGCCGGCGCGGCGGACGCTGTCCTCCTGGACGGGTATGTCCTCTGCGAGCGCGGGTAGCGTTAGGGACACCGACTGGCTGCCCTGCTCGACCTCTCCGAGTATGCCCGACGCGCCGGACTGGCCGCGTGCGCCTTCAGGCTGGCCGAGCAGGCGCACCAGGTTGCCGAGCAGCTTGATCGCCTCGGCGCAGGCGGCACTGCGCAGCTTGTAGTGCAGGTAGTAGAACAGCGAGGCTTCGAGCTGCTGCATGCAGCGCTCGATCGCCTCGGTGTCGATGGAACCGAGCCAGTTCTTCTTCACCGCCTTGCTGAGGTTCTCCAACGCGCGGGTGTAGAAGCCCTCGATCAGCGATTTCGCCAGCGAGTCGTACTGTTCCGCGGCGCGCGACAGGCGTGCGACGTAGCCGTCCTTCTCGACGTTGACCTGGTCCTGGATCTGCTGGATCAGGCGCTGGGTGTATACGATGCCGCCGAGCTCGGCGTTGTCGATGCGCGCGTAGAACGCGGTGCGCAGGCCGTCCGGCTTGTTCCAGTCGGCGAAGATGCGGTTGGACTGTTCCTGCAGCATCAGCATGCGCGGGCCGAACTGGGCAACCTGCGTGATGTCGCCGAGTATGTCGCGCTCGCGCTTGCTGCGCAGCTGTTCCACTGCGCCGCGCCAGTCGGCACGGTTGGGCAGCGCGCCGCGCAGCTGCTCGAAGTCGCCGCGCAGCTCGGCGCGCAAGTCGCTGATGGTGTCCAGCTGGCCGGTGGTGAGCAGCCGGCCGGTCAGCGGGGTGTCGGCGATGGCGGACGGCTTGGGGTGCAGGAAGTCGGGGAAGTCCTGGAAGAAGCTGTCGCGGTCGAGGAACATCGTATTGCGCATCAGGTCGTCGCGTTCGCCGGGCTGCGGCGTGTTGACCTTGTCGGCCGCCTCGGTGCGGAAGAACGCTGTCAGCATCGAGCGTGCGGCCAGGGCGGTGTCGCGGTCGAACTGGGTGCGGCCGTCGGTGGTCAGCGTGCACTGGCCGACGCCGGAATAGGCGCGGCTGAACGCGAGCGAGAGCGCCTCGAGGTCCTTCGGCATCGGCGGGCTGAACGGTTCGAGGCGGTAGTTGGTGTTCTGGTTGACCAGGTCCTCGCGTTTCTTGCCGCGCAGTTGCGGGTCGCGCAGGTCTTCGAACAGCACGTCGGCGATCATGCGGTAGAGGTGGCCGCGGTCGCCGGTGCCCTGGTTGCCGAGGTTGCGGCTGTCGACGAGGTAGACGTTGTCGTAGGGGTAGGCTGCGTCGTTGCGGATCGTGTCGGTCCAGTACTCGACGTAGGGCGGGCGCGGGTTGCCCTGCATGCAGTAGTCGAGCTCCATCATCGCCGCGTAGCTGTTGGCCAGCGTGCGCTTCTCGTTGAGGTCGGCGAACGCGCCGCCGAGGACGGCGTAGAGCGAGACCTGGTCCGGGCGCGGGTTCTGCATCGACTTTGCGAGGTAGCCCATGTCGATGAAGCTGCCCGAGCCGGTGCCGCCCGCCACCGAGCAGACGACGATGATCTGCACCTGCGGCTCGACCTCCACGCCGAGCCTGGCCAGCGCCTCGCTGTTGGAGACGTTGTGCAGCAGCGCGCGCGCCTTGGCGTTGATGGTGTCGTTGATGTTGGCGACGTCGTCGAAGAAGAACAGGCGGGAGAGCGCGCGCACCTGGCCGGCGCCGTCCTCGGCACGAATGCTGCGCAGGTCGCCTGCGGGCAGCCATTCTTTGACGTGCGGGAAGCGGTCGATCTCGCGCCCTTTGAGGTATTTGCCTGTCTCCATCCGTTTCTGGATGCAGTCCGATTTCGGCAGGTCAACCAGGGCGGAGAGCGGATCCTCCACGTCGGTGCCGGAAGCGCTTTTTTTCTCTTCTTCCGCGCGGCCCTGGTAGAGGTCGAAGTAGAGGAACGAGGCGACTTTGAAGTCGTCGAGCTTTTCGACGCGGTGGCCGTTCCACAGGGTCTCGAGGATGCGGCGGCGCAGGCGCAGCAACACCTCCTTGCCGGTGCCGCCGAGGGCGACGTAGAGGGTCGGGCGGACGCGCTTGAGCTCGGTCGGCGCGTCGGCGTTGGTGCTCGTCTCGTCGGCCATGTGGGTGCCCTCGCAGCGGGTGGTGTTCGGTCGAAATGTTGCAGGTCCGGAGTTCGGCAAGCAGAAAGCAAGGCCTGCTTTTTTGAAAAAAAGCAGCAAAAAATTTTGGTCCTGCTGTCGCGGAGTCTCCCGCAGCGTGTACTCCAGGGAGCAAAAGTTTTTTGGTTCTTTTTTTCAAAAAAGAACTGCTTGCTTACCTGCTTTCGGTAACCGTCTCCATCGGCCAACTAACGCACTCGTTCTCGGCGGAGTCGTACACGCACAGCCGCCCGTCGAAGACGAACGCCGCCAGCTGCGACAGCGAGCGCAGGCCGACCGGCCAGGCCAGGTCGTGCAGCGTGCGCCCGTCGAAAAAGCGCAGGCCTGCCAGGATCGGCGGGGTGGCACCCGAAGCGGCGACGAGGTCGCCCATCCGGTCGGGTGCTGCCGCCAGCACGCAGCACCCGCCGCCCAGCGCCTGCACGGGCACCAGGTACTCGTCCAGTGCGCCGGGCAGGTCGTGGTTGAACGGGCTCTGCTCCACCCAGGCGCGGTGGCGCAGGGTCAGCAGCCGGCAGGCCAGCGCGCCGCTGGTCAGCACCGTGCTGCCGACGCGTTCCTGACGCGGCTGGCTCTGGGTGCCGACGCGCTCGAAGCAGGGGGTGCGGCGGCTAGCCTGCAGGGGCACGCTGCCGAACTGCCAGACCAGCCCGTCCGGGTCGACGTAGGGGCGCTGGGCAAGCGCCGGGATGAAGCCGTCGGTCCAGTCGCGCCAGACCAGGCGGCCCAGCGTGCCGTCGTCGGCCAGCGCGGCCACCAGGAAGCCGTCGCGGCCGGCCCAGCTCACGCCGGTCTCGGTGGCCATCGGGGCGTAGAGGAACCCGGCGGTGCTCGGCAGTGCCGCGGGGGGAGGCGAGGCTACCGGGGGGAAGCTCCACTCGCCGGGCTGGCCCACCCTGCGGCGGGCGACGTGCAGCGCGCCGCCGCGCAGCACCGGCACCAGCGCCTCGTCCTGCATGACGCAGGGGCCGCCCAGGCAGGCATCCGACGCGGCCAGGGTGAGGGTTTGTGGTGTGGG
>CAXUIR010000264.1:0-4169 GCA_964251005.1 uncultured Acetobacteraceae bacterium
CGTCCGCATTGCTGCTGCTAGTCGGCCCGGGCGTGGCGATCGCCGTCGGCGTTCATGACGTGGCCCGGCGCCCGTTGACGGCCACGACGCCACGCCTGAAGAGAACCCATCCGCCTGGTGATCCTTTCTTTACAAGTGACATGTTTCACGTCGAAGTACCCAGACGACATTCTGCCCGCAGCCGCACCGGCGCCGACCTCGTCCAGTCTGCCGAAAGGGACACAAGCCCTGCATGCTCCCATGCTCATCGCGCCGCGTGACCTGCCGAACGCGGTGGTACCAGCGCGCGCCGTGTTCCTCCACACCGGCTGGCGCAGCGCCGGCACCTGGCTGTGGAGCCGCTGTCGGGAGCTGGGCAACGTTCAAGCGTTTTACGAACCGTTGCACGAAGTGGCCTCCACCCTGCGGCGGTCCGACATCGCCAGCATCCGCCCGGGGTCCTGGCAGTCCAACCACGGCGAGACCGCGCCCTACTTCGAGGAATACCGCGAGCTGATCCCGCGCTTCCGGCGCGGCGTTCCGCTCTACGACCGCAGCTTCGCCTTCGACGACTTCTTCATCGGCCCGGACCAGGATGCACCGGCGCTGCAGGCCTACCTCGCCGGCCTGCTCTCCAGCGCCGAGCTGGCCGGCCGCGTCGGCGTGCTCAAATTCTGCCGCTCGCTCGGCCGGGTCGGCTGGATGGAGGCCCGCTTCCCGCAGGCGCTGCACGCGGTGGTGTTGCGCGACCCGGTGGCCCAGTGGCGCAGCTGCCAGCGCCTGCTGACCAACGAGCGCAACCGCTACTTCAGCCTCGCACCCGCGCTGGTGCTGGCGCGCAACGCGGGTAACCCGCTGGTCCAGCGCGCCACGGCGGCGCTGGGCGTGCGGCTGCCGCAGCTCGACAGCCCAGACCTCGCCTACGGCATCGAGACAGTGTGGCGCCACCTCAAGCGCCAGGACGACGCCGAACGCTACCGCGCCTTCTTGGCGTACTGGACGCTGACGGCGCTCAGCGCCGTGCAGGGGCGTGCGATGGTGATCGACACCGCGCGCCTGGCCACCAGCACCAGCCACCGCGAGGAGGTGGAACGCGCGCTGGCCGCCACGCTGGGCGCGCAGATCGACCTCATGCCACGCGAGCCGGAGACCCTGCCGCCGCCCACGCCCGACCAGCTCGCCGCCCACCAGGCTGCCACCGCACTCGCGCGTGAGTGGCGGGATCAGCTGGCGCCCGAGCGTCTCTCCCTGGTACTGGACCGGCTGCAGCGAGGACCCGCTCCGGTGAGCAGGCCCATGCTGCAGGGTTGGACGCCGCCGGCCGCGCCACCACGCCGGCGGCCCTTGCTGCCCACCGCAGCCCTGGTGCTGTTCGCCCGCGCGCTGCAGCCGCTGCGGCGCTGGCACGGGCAGTGGCAGTTCGTGGCAGATCGGAGGAGGCAGCGTTTCCTTCGACGCGGGAAGTCGCCTGCATCGACGGGGTAAGACAGCAAGCGATTCTTTTTTGAAGAAAAGAACCGGGGGCGTGCGCTGCTGAAGCAGTCACCACGGCGTGCACCAGAACGGAACGCCTCCCCAGGTATGCCCAGAGAGCAAAAGTTTTTTGGTTCTTTTTTTCAAAAAAGAACCGCTTGCTTGCTTTCTTCCGTTTCAAAGTCGGCCAGTTGCGTCAGAGAGCCGCCAGAGCGGCTTCCAGTCGGACAGTTAGATAACGTAGTCCAGCGCCGGCAGGCTCTGATCCATCGTCAAAGCCGGCATCTGCGTATGCCGCGTCCCCACCGGCCGGGCCGGGTTGCCCACCACCGTGGTGTAAGGCGCCACGTTCTCCAGCACGATGCTGCCGGCGCCCACCTTCGCACCTTCGCCCACGGTGATGCCGCCCAGCACCTTAGCACCCGCGCCGATCAGCACGCCGCGGCGGATCTTGGGGTGCCGGTCGCCGCAGGTCTTGCCGGTGCCGCCCAGCGTCACGCTCTGTAGCATGGAGACGTCGTCGTCGATCACCGCCGTCTCGCCAACCACCAGGCCGGTGCCGTGGTCCAGCAGCAGTCCCTGACCCAGCCGAGCGGCCGGGTGGATGTCCACCGCGAAGGTCTCCGAAGACCGGCTCTGCAGGTGGCGGGCGAGGTGCTGGCGGTCGCGCCCCCACAGCCAGTGGCCGAAGCGGTAGGCCTGCAAGGCGTGGTAGCCCTTGAAGAAAAGGAAAGGGGTGAGAAGGTCCGGGCAGGCAGGGTCGCGGTCGCGCACGGCGGTGAGGTCGGCCACGGCGGCGGCCTCGATCTCCGGGTTGGCGGAGAGCGCCTCGCAGATCATGCCCTCGAGTGTGTCGATGCTGATGGCGTAGTCCGACAGCTTGCGGGCCAGACGGTGGGCCAGGGCGTCGGCGAAGTTCTCGTGCTGCAGCACGGTGTCGCGGATCCCGTCGGCCATGACGCGGTCGTGCTCGATGGCGGCGACGGCCTCCTCGCGTACCATCTGCCAGAGGTGGCGGGACTCGTCGGTGGCGTGGCGGTCGCCGCATAGGCCGAGCTGGGTCATGGCGGATGTTCCCTGTGGTGGCGGGCAGATGGGCGGCGCGTGGCCAAAAGTTAAGGGAAGGAAGGAAGGCCTTCTTTTTCGAGAAAAAAGAAGCAAAAAGCTTTTGCGAGCGCTGTCGCGGACGGCTGAAACGCCACGCTTCCCCATGGCACACCTGACGGGAGCAAAAGTTTTTTGGTTCTTTTCTCTCAAAAAAAACCTGCTTGCTTCACTCTGTCCTGACTTGCGCCACCGCCTGCAGCTCTAGCGCGTTGGCGAAATCCGACGGTGCCACGAACCCCAGCCCGTCCCAAGGCACCTTGATGCCCACGTGCGCAAAGCACCGCGCCACGTATTCCGAGCAGATGAACTCGTCGTGCGGCATCAGCCGCCCGGGCAGCTTCACGTTCAGCCGCCCGGCCGCCACGCGCAGGCCCACCTTGGCGGTCTCCAAGTTGGAGTACGGCGTGCCCAGTCGGTCCAGCGCGTATTCGGACAGCCGGTTGATGATGCCGGTGCCGGCCTGGGCGGCGATGGCGTCGTGGCGGGCGAGCAGGATCTTGCCCGGGTAGGGGTGCGTGCCGCCGCTGGTGCGCGAGATGAAGTCCGACAGCGTCACCGCCCCGGGTGCCCAGCTTGGCCACGCACTCCAGCACCAGCGCGCGGTCGATGTGGTGCATGCGCAGCGCGATGCCGATGTGGCTCCACGGCGAGCGTGTGGCCCAGCGGATCAGGCGCGACATCGGGTCGTGGGCGGAGCAGAGGAACAGGTCGCCGTCCTGCACCATCGGGCGGACCTGGTCGTAGGGCAACGGCGGCAGCGTGGTCAGCACGTCGGGCTGGATGGTCATGTGGCCGGCACGCCGCCCAGCTTGCAGATGTGGCGCCAGTACTGCGGCTCGACGGGGGCCACCGACAGGCGGGAGTATTTCAGCAGCGCCAGGCCTTCCAGAGCGGGGTCGGCCTTCATCGCGGCCAGGGTGACGAAGTGCTTGAACGGGCGGACGGCGCGCATGTCCACGCACACCCAGTGGCCGGCCTTGGCGTCCTCCCCGGCGGTGGGGTCGGGGTAGGCTTCGCGCACCACCTCGACGATGCCGACGATCTCCTTGCCGATGTTGGAGTGGTAGAAGAAGACGCGGTCGCCCATCGCCATCGCCTTCAGGTTTGCCTTGGCCTGGTGGCTGCGCACGCCGGTCCAGGGTTCGACGCCGTGTTCCACCTGCATGTCCCAGGAGAACGAGTCCGGCTCGGTCTTCACCAGCCAGTGGTTCAAGCGACCACGCTCCCGTCCTTGTACACCTGGCGGAACTGGCGGATCACCACGGACTCGAACAGCCCGGCCTTGCCGTAAGGGTCGGCTTCGGCGAAGCCCGCGGCTTCCGCGCGGTCGGCCACGTCGACGATGAGCAGGCTGCCGCACGGCCGGTCGTCGGAATCCAGCATCGGGCCAGCCATCGCCAGGCGGGATTCGTAGGTTTCCAGGTAGGCCATGTGGCTGGGGCGGGTGGCCAGCCGCAGGTCCAGGCTGTCCGGCTTGTCTGTGCAGATCAGGGCGAAGAGCATGCGCGGTCCTGACTTCGAAAAAAGTGGGGCAGGTGGAAGCAAGCCGAGGGCGAGGGGGCAGGAGACGAAAGCGGGGGCGAAAGGCTTGATCGAAGGCGGGAGCGAAG
>CAXUIR010000265.1:0-4147 GCA_964251005.1 uncultured Acetobacteraceae bacterium
TCCACCATCCCCGACGCGCTGCCGCCGGAATACGCCGCCGAACTGGCGCAACTGCAGGCCAACGCGCCGCCGATGGGCTGGGCGTTCGTGCGCCGGCGCATGACCTCCGAGCTAGGCGCCGGCTGGGAAAAGAAGTTCTCGGTGTTCGGCAAGGAAGCCGCCGCGGCGGCAAGCCTTGGCCAGGTGCACCGCGCGACGCTTAACGACGGCCGCGAGGTCGCCTGCAAGCTGCAGTATCCGGACATGCCGAGCGTGGTGGAAGCGGATTTGCGGCAGTTGCGATTGGCACTGTCGATCTATCACCGCATCGACAACGCGCTGAAGAACGAAGAGATTTACAAGGAACTCTCCGAGCGGCTGCGCGAGGAGCTGGACTACGTGCGCGAGGCCGCGCAGATGCGGCTGTATGGCCTGATGCTGCGCGGGATCGAGACGGCGACCGTGCCGGAGCCGGTGATGCAAGCCACCACAGCGCGCCTGCTGACGATGACGTGGCTACCCGGGCGCGGGTTGCAGAGCGTGCTCGACACCGATCCGCCGCTGGAAGTGCGCAACGAGATCGCGCGCTCCCTTTTCACCGCCTGGTACATCCCGCTGTATCGTTTCGGCGTGATCCATGGCGACCCGCATCTCGGCAACTACCAAGTGCGCGCCGACAACGGCATCAACCTGTTGGATTTCGGCGCCATCCGCGTGTTCCGTCCGCATTTCCTGCGCGGGGTTATCGACCTGTTCGAAGCGATCCGCGACAACGACGAAGACAAAGCACACCACGCCTACGAAGGCTGGGGCTTTACCGACCTGTCGCGCGAGAAGACCGACGTGCTGAACCAGTGGGCGCGCTTCCTCTACGAGCCGCTGATCCAGGACCGCGAGCGCATGATCCAGGAGAGCAACGACCCGCAATACGGCCGCGAGATCGCCCAGAAGGTGCATGCCGGCCTGCAGCGCACCGGCGGTGTCACGCCGCCACGCGAGTTCGTGCTGATGGACCGCTCGGCCATCGGGCTAGGCTCAGTGTTCCTGCGCATGGGCGCCAAGCTCAACTGGCACCGCATGTTTCACGAGCTGATCGACGGCTTCAACGAGCAGGAACTCGCGGCGAGGCAAGCGGCGGCGCTGGCCGAGGCGGGTGTGCCGGTTGCAGCGTGAAGTGCCCCCATACTTTCGCCTGACAGAAGCAAGAGTCTTCTTTTTCGAGAAAAAGAAGCAAAAAGCTTTTGCGAGCGCTGTCGCGGACGGTTGAAACACTACGTCTCACAACCGCACATCCGACGGAGGGAAAAGTTTTTTGGTTCTTCCTTTCAACAAAGAACTGCTTGCCTTGCCTTAGTCGTTGTCATCTTAAACTGAGGCCACGTGGCGTGCATGTGGGTCGCTTCTCTGTTGCACGTGAGATTGCCAAAGCCTTGTCTCGGCAAGCGATGGCGGCTTGACGGAACCACGGCTGCAAGCAGCCGTTGCCTCGTCAAGCAAAAATCATGACGAGGCCAACGAATGAACAGCGATTTAGCGGGGATGCCTGCGAGAACCGCAGGGCACCCTCTCCTGCTCATACTGGCGTCCTTTCCGATCGCCTGCTTTAGTGGTGCGCTACTCACCGACGGTGTCTATGCCCTGACCGCCAACATCTCCTGGGCGGATTTCTCGACCTGGCTGCTGGCCGCGGGCATGATCATGGGAGTACTCGCCGCGATCGTCGGATTGGCCGACCTGGTGAGAAACCGTCGGGTGCGCAGACCACGCTCGGTTCCGGTCGCCGTCATCGGCAGTCTTCTCGTGTTGGGCATAGGTTTTCTCAACAACCTCGTTCACACGCGGGATGCCTGGACGTCTGTCGTGCCGGAGGGACTAGCACTGTCGGCGATCACCGTCCTCCTCATCATACTCACCGTCTGGTTCAGCTCCGGCACGATCTACCGGTCCCGCATCGTCGTTCAGCCTTCAGGAATTCGCGCATGACATCCTTCAACAAGCCAGTAAAACGCCTGGCATTCGTGGCGACCAGCGTCTTGGCGCTGACCGCCGCAGCGCCCGACACCTTCGACGTGCGCACGCAGATCGGGCCTAACCCGGTATTACCGCCGATTCAGCAATACCTGGTGCCGCCGATGAAGCTGGCGCCTGGTATCGGCTGGAAAGAGGGCGAGATGCCGACGGTCGCGTCCGGCCTGCGCGTGCAGGCATTGGCCACCGGATTGGCACATCCACGCTCGGTCTACACGCTGCCGAACGGCGACGTACTCGTCGTCGAATCTCGCAGCCCCGAGCTTGATCCGGTCAGCCGTCCGAAGAACCTGGTGATGAACTGGATGGAGAAGATCGTCACGTCCAACGGCGTGCAGTCCGGCAGCAATCGCATCACCCTGCTGCGCGACACCAAGGGGAGCGGGACGCCTGATTTGCGTACGGTGTTCATCGACCACCTCTACGCACCGTTCGGCGTGGCCCTCGTCGGCAACGACCTCTACGTCGCCAATACCGATGCCATCCTGAAGTTCCCCTACACGCCGGGTGCCACCAGCATTACCGAACCGGGCACAGTGCTCACGCCGCTTCCCGGCGGCCCGATCGACCATCACTGGACGAAAAGCCTGCTGGCCAGCGAGGATGGCAGCAAGCTGTACGTCGGCATCGGTTCGAACAGCAACATTACCGAGAACGGCATCGGCGCCGAACTTGGCCGCGCCGACATCTGGGAGGTCGACCGTTCGAACGGCGCCCATAGGATATTCGCGAGCGGCTTGCGCAACCCGAACGGCCTCGTCTTCGAGCCGCAGACCCATGCCCTCTGGTGCGTGGTCAACGAGCGTGACGAGCTCGGCCCCGACCTGGTGCCGGACTACCTGACGTCGGTGAAGGATGGCGCTTTCTACGGATGGCCGTACAGCTACTATGGCCAGCATGTGGACCCCCGCGTGCAGCCACAACGGCCGGACCTGGTCGCCAAGGCCATTCCGCCGGACTACGCGCTCAGCTCGCACGTAGCACCGCTCGGTCTGGTGTTCGACACCGGCAACAGCCTGCCGTCGCATTACAGCGGCGGGGCGTTCGTCGGCGAACACGGCAGCTGGGACCGTGACGTGCTGAGCGGCTACAAAGTGGTGTTCGTGCCGTTCAGCAACGGCAAGCCGAACGGCTCGGCCGAAGACGTGGTGACCGGCTTTGTGGACTCCAAAGGCAACGCCCACGGCAGGCCGGTGGCTGTCACCCTCGATAAGTCGGGGGCGCTGTTGATTGCGGACGACGTGGGAAACACTGTTTGGCGGGTGAGTTCTGCAAACCAGAATCAGGCGGCGAAGTAAGGTAAGCAAGCACTTCTTTTTCGAGAAAAAGAAGCAAAAAGCTTTTGTCTTGGCTGTCGCGGACCTATCCGGGAACGAGTGCTCAAGAGAACGAAAGTTTTTTGGTTGTTTTTTTCAAAGAAAAACTGCTTGCTTTCTTGCTATTGTCACTCTGACATTTCCCTGCGCCGCACAAAATACCGCGTCGTTCGACCAGGATCTTGCCGCCGCTCGCGCCAACCCGGGCGAAGTAGACTGGACCGCGCTGCGCGCCGCCTATGCCGTCAGTCCCGCCTACGATCCGGACGCCGGCGGCACACCGCAATCCGCGGCGCTTGCTACCGCCTGGGCCCGCGGGGATTACAAGTTGGCCGCAGAAATCTCCGGCGAGGCGACGGACCGTAATTGGATGGACATGCGCGCCCAAATGATCGGCATGCTGGCCTGCGCCCATGACGGGGAGTTGGCGCACGCCGCTGCACACAAGGCGGCCTTTAACGGGTTGTTGCACGCGGTGATGGCTACCGGCGACGGCACGTCACCGGCCACCGCCTACCATGTACTCGCCACCAGCGAAGCCTATGTTCTGCTGGCTTACAACCACCTGCATCTCCGCCGCGAGTCGTTGCTGCAGCAGGACGGCCTCACTTACGACGTGCTGACCACGTCGCACGAGCCGGACGGCAAGCCGGTTACCGTGTTCGTCGACGTGGACCAGCCCTTGGCACGGGAGAGCGCGTTGGCTGCGGCGCGAAAACCGGAGTGATACCGGCACGCGATGAGGCTGACACTTAGAAAGCAAGCAGTCCTTTTTTGAAAAAATGACCAAAAAACTTTTGCTCCGTTGTCGCGCGCTCTCCGGA
>CAXUIR010000266.1:0-4111 GCA_964251005.1 uncultured Acetobacteraceae bacterium
GAGCAAAAGTTTTTTGGTTCTTTTTTTCAAAAAAGAACCGCTTGCTTGCTTACTTCAGCTGCTCCGCGAAAAACGCCGCCCGTGCCTCGTCCACCCGCGTGCGTATCGCCGGGTTGGGCAGCTGGTGTGTGCCAGGCAGCAGCAACAACCGGTACGGCTTGCCCGCGGCGAGCAAAGCCTGTGTCAGCTTCACGCTGTTTTCGAAGTAGACGTTGTCGTCCGTCAGGCCGTGCATGATCAGCAACGGCCGGCTGAGTTCGGCCGCGTGGGTCAGGACGTCGGAGACGCGGTAGGCGTCGGGTGAGGTGCGCGGGTCGCCGAGGTAGCGTTCGGTGTAGGCGGTGTCGTAGTCGGCGAAGTCGATGACCGGGGCGCCTGCAACGCCGGCGTGGAAGACGTCCGGGCGGCGGGTTGTTGCCATCGCGGTGAAGTAGCCGCCGAATGACCAGCCGGTGATGCCGACGCGGTTGAGGTCTATGTCAGGGACGGCGCGGGCGAGTGCTTGCAGACCGTCGATTTGGTCCTGCAAGGGCACGTCAATGAAGTCGTATTTGGTGGCGCGTTCCCAGTCGCGGCCGCGGCCTGGAGTGCCGCGTGCGTCGAGGGTCGCGACGATGAAGCCGTGGTCGGCGAGGCACTGGTTTTCGAGGTAGGCGCGCGGGTTGCGGTGGACCTCCTTGTCGGTGGGGCCGCCGTAGACGGAGAGGATGGTGGGCAAGTGCTGCCCGGCTTTGGCGCCGGAGGGGCGGAGCACGAGCGCGTCCATCTGCAGGTCGCCTGCGGTGCGGAACTCGACGTGGGGAATGCTCGGCGGCTGTTCTGCCTTGCTGGGCAGGGTTGCGACGACGTGGCCGTGCGGGTCCAGGACGTTGTAGGCGTCGCTGCCGTCGGCGCCCTGGGCGTGGTCGATGAGGATGTCGTGGTTGCGGTCGTTGAAGCTGGCGTCGTGCATGCCTGCGGCGTCCGCAAGCTTGGTGGCGGGGCCGCCGGCGAGCGGGACCTGGTAGAGTGCGCTGCCCAGGCGGTCCGGGTTGGCGGTGAAAGTGACGATGCCGGTGGCAGGGTTGAGGTCGTTGAAGGCGACGTAGGGTTTGTCGGCGGGGGTGACTGCGTGGTCGAGGCTGCCGTCGGCGTGGTGCAGCTCGAGCTGCCAGGCGCCGGCGCGCTCGGCGGCCCATAGGAAGCCGGAGCCGTCCGGCAGCCAGTAGGGCAGGTCCTTGCCGCCGGCGATGCCGAGGCTGTGGCCGGCTTCGAGGTCCAGCCAGGCTGGGTCGGTGTCTTGCCAGAGCTGCCTGGTGCGGCCGGTCTGCGGGTCGACCTCCATGACCAGCTCGGAGGTTTGCGCGCGGGTCAGCAGCACCAGCGAGAGTTTGCCGCCGCGTTGCCAGACGACGCGGGCGACGTAGGGGTAGGTGGTGTTGTCCCAGGTGATCCAGACGGTCTTGCCGCCGGTGCGCGGGATGATGCCGAGGCGCAGCTTCGCGTTGTCGGTGCCGGCGCGGGGGTAGCGGAACTCGGTGGGCTGCACCGAGGGGTGTTCCGGGTCGGCGATGAAGTGCTTTTCCACGCCGGTGCTGTCGGCTTGTTCGTAGACGAGGAATTGGCTGTCCGGCGACCACCAGATGCCGTCGTTGCGTTCGAGTTCCTCGGCGGCGGCGAAGTCGGCGAGGCCGTTCGGCACGGTCTCGGTGCCGCCGGTGGTGAGCTGGCGGTCCTGGCCGGTGGCCAGGTCGGTGACGTGCACGTCGTTGTCGCGTACGCCGGCGACCTGCGTGCCGTCCGGCGAGAGGTGCGGGCCGATCCAGCCGGCGCCCGGCACCGGCGCGGTCTGGCCGGACGGGAGCGCGATGGTGGAGAGGTGGTCGGCCTGGCTGACCAGCACGCGGGCGCCGTCGTCGCTGACGGCGAAGTCGGTGATGCCGGTGAGCGTCATGCGCATCCGCTCGCGGCGGGCTTTTTCCTCGGTGCTGAGGTGTTCCGGGGCGGCGGCTGGCTGGGCGAGCGCGTGTTCGGCGTGGCTGGCTAGGTCGTAGGCGTAGAGGCCTAGTTTGGTGTCGCGCGGACCGCTGCGCAGGAAGAGCACGCTGCGGCCGTCCGGGGTGGGCATGGCACGGCGCGGTTGGCCGAGCGTGTAGTTGCGGGTTTCGGCCAGCGACTGGAAGCAGCTTTCGGCGGCATGTGCGGTTAGGCCGATGGTCGTTGCGGCAAGCGCGGCGAGGCAGAGGCGCTGTGCGCGTGGCGTCATGTGGGGCTGACCGTGTCCGTTGCTTGTGGCGGGATGGGGTAGCGCGTGTGTGTGCCGGGCACAAAACGTAGGCAAGAAAGCAAGCAGTTCTTTTTTGAAAAAAAGAACCAAAAAACTTTTGCGTCCGCTGTCTCGCGCTCGCCGGAGGAAACCGCGACAGCGGAAGCAAAAGCTTTTTGCTTCTTTTTCTCGAAAAAGAAGCGCTTGCTCACTGCGGCAGGGGCGCCGGCTCCGGGGCGAGGCGGGCGCGGGCGGTGCGGGCGGAGCCGACCGGGTCGCGCGGCGGGGCGAAGCCGCCGAAGCCCAGGCCAGGCGTGTTGAGGTAGATGCCTTCCATGCCGCCGCTGATCCGGTAGCTCTCGTGCCAGATGCCGTTGCCGTCCGAGTCGGTGGCGAAGTTCTTCCACAGGGCGGCGTGGAACGGCGCGCGGGTGAAGGCTTCCAGGCTGTCGAGGTCGCGCCAGTATTGGCGGAAGCCGGGGTGCAGCAGGCCGAACATCAGGTTCTCGTGCAATAGCAGGCCGTCGGGCGGGTTGGTGCGCAGCGTTTGCAGACCGCGGCCGATGCTTAGGAGGCGTTTCAGGCCGCGCAGGCTGGCGACGCGGTAGCCGAGGTAGACGACCACGAGGCCGGGATAGCCGGACAGGTCGATGCTGGTTCTTTGGGGTTTGGGCATGAGAGCAAGCAAGGCCTTCTTTTTTGAAAAGAAGCAAAAAACTTTTGCGCGTTAGGGTGTGCGCTGCGGAGAGGTCCGCGACAGCGAGAGAAAAAAGTTTTTTGCTTCTTTTTTTCAAAAAAGAAGGCCTTGCTTGCTTTGATGCGACTCGCCCACCAGTGCAAGAAACCCGCGATGCTAGACTGCGCCCTGCCCACCGGCCCCGTCCTTGGCGTCGTCACCAGCCTCACCGGACGCACCTGGACCTGGCCAGCCTACGAGGACCGCACCGCCTTCGCTCTGGCGCAACGCCTCGACCTGCCGGACTCCGTCGCGCGCATCCTTGCCGGGCGGAACATCACGCTGGACACCGCGGCGGACTTCCTCGCACCCACGTTGCGCGCGCTGCTGCCGGACCCGAACGTGCTGGCCGACATGCCGCGGGCGGCCGAGCGGCTCGCCCGCGCCGTACGCAGCGGCGAGACGGTGGGGATCTTCGGCGACTACGACGTGGACGGCGCCTGCAGCACGGCGCTGCTGACGTTCTTCCTGCGCAGTTTCGGCTGCCCAGTGCTGCCCTACATCCCGGACCGCATCACCGAGGGGTACGGCCCTAACGAGGCGGCCTTGCTCCGGCTGGCCGCGCAGGGCGCCACGCTGGTCATTTGTGCGGATTGCGGCACGTCCGCGCACGACGCGCTGGCCGCGCTGCGGCATCGGGCGGAGGTGATCGTGCTCGACCACCACAAAGCTGAGGGCCTGCCGCCGCCGGTGCTGGCCACCGTCAACCCGAACCGGCTCGACTGCCGCTCCAACCTCCGCCACCTCTGTGCTGCGGGCGTGGCGTTCATGGCGGTTGCCGCCACGGTGCGGCACTTGCGCGGGGAGGGCTTCTTTGCCGCGCGGGCGGAGCCGGACCTGCTGGGGCTGCTCGACCTCGTGGCGCTGGCCACGATCTGCGACGTGATGCCGCTGACCGGCCTGAACCGCGCTTTCGTCTCGCAGGGCCTGCGGGTGATGGGCAGGCGGGCGCGGCCCGGTCTAGCGGCCTTGCTGGACGTGGCCCAAACGCGCGACGCGCCCACGGCGTCGACCTGCGGTTTCGGCCTGGGGCCACGGATCAACGCCGGCGGCCGGATCAGCGAGGCCGACCTCGGCCTGCGGCTGCTGCTGTGCGACGACCCGCTGGACGCCCGGCGCTGGCGGTTGAC
>CAXUIR010000267.1:0-732 GCA_964251005.1 uncultured Acetobacteraceae bacterium
GAGCCGGGCGGCGACGTCGCCACCGAGGTGATGGGGGTGCGGCTGTTGCTGCTGCTGGGCGTGGGGATGGGCGTGGCCACGGACCGGTTGCTGTCGGCGCTGCGCGCGGTGGTGGAGACGGCGCGGTCGGGCGATCCGTTCGTTGCGGTGAACGCGCGGCGGCTGCAGACGATCGGGTGGTGTTTGCTGGTGCAGCAGTTGCTCGACGTGCCGGTCTGGCTGGCGGCGCGGTTGTTTCCGGCATTGAAGACAGAGACGCCGGGGCTGGACGTGTCGGCGGGCGGCTGGCTGGCGGTGTTGATGGTGTTCGTGCTGAGCCGGGTGTTCGCCGCGGGAACGGTGATGCGGGACGAGCTCGCGGGGACGGTGTGAACCGTGCCGATCAGGGTGCGGCTGGACGAGATGCTGGACCGCCGGCGGATGTCGCTGACGCAGTTGGCAGAGGCGGTGGACATTACTTTGGCGAATTTGTCGATACTGAAGACGGGCAAGGCGCGGGCGATACGGTTCTCGACGCTGGAGGCGGTGTGCGCGGTGTTGGAATGCCAGCCTGGGGAGTTGCTGTCGTTCGAGCCGGATGAGTGAGTGGGCGCTGACGCCAGGCTCGCCGGCATGTTGAGTTGCTGATCCGCGATGGAAGTGAAGCAAGCCAACGGTTCTTTTTTGAAAGAAGGACTAAGAAACTTTTGTTTCCGTCGAATGCGCCGTGGTGAAACGCTGTGTTTCAGATGT
>CAXUIR010000267.1:742-4109 GCA_964251005.1 uncultured Acetobacteraceae bacterium
GATGTCTGCGGCAGCCGCAGGAAAGCTTTCTGCTTCTTGGCGAAGAAGGCCGTTCTTGCTTAACAACATATCAGAAAGAGAGTGCCATGAACGAAGTATCGTTGACCCGGCTTGCATTTCTACGCGCCGGTTACCTGTTGCTGGTGGCCGGGCTGGGGCTGACGATCTGGCCGGAGATACTAGATCCGGCAGCGCGGTGGGAGCCGATGCGCGGGGTGGTGGTGTGCATGCTGGGGGCGTTGTGTGCGCTTTCGGTGTTGGGGTTGCGGAACCCGTTGCGGATGTTGCCGGTGCTGTTCTTCGAGATGGCGTGGAAGGCGTTGTGGTTGCTGCGGGTGGCGTTGCCGGCGTGGCAGGCCGGACGAATGGACGCGGCGATGGGGGAGTTGGTGTTTGCGTGCTCGATCGCGGTGGTGTTTCCGCTGGTGATACCGTGGGGGTATGTCTGGCGGGAATATGTGGCGCAGAAGGGTGACCCCTGGTGGCGGCGTGCGCCTTCGCCCTTGCCAGTGGGGTCGGCGTGAGGCGGTTGGGAAGCCGTGAGGTGTGTCAGGTGTGGTCTTCGCGGAAAAGGAAACGACGCAGATGACCGACATGACCACGCAAGACGTTCAACGTCGCTACGCCAGGGTAGCCGGTGGCGCACTTATTGTAATCTGCAGTGTCGGTGTTCTCAGTAACGACCTGGTCGTTGCGGGAGATGCCGCTGCGACTGCGCATAACATCCTGGCGCATGAACGGCAATTTCGGATCGGCCTCCTAGGAGAGCTGATCATGTTGAACTGCGACGTCTTGCTGGCTGCTGCTCTTTACGCTCTTCTCAAGCCTGTCAGCGTACCTCTTGCGCTCGTTGGTGCCTTGTGGCGGCTTGGCAACGCGATCCTGCTTGCGGTGGGCGTCGTCGTAAGTCTTGTCGCGGTGGACTTGCTCGGTGATGCCCACTACCTGGACGTCTTCCGTGTCGGGCAAGTGCAGGCGGCGGCGCGGGAGCTTCTGGACGTTCATGGGACTGCTGCGGAAGCCGGCCTGGTATTGTTCGGACTGGGTGCAGTTACGCATGCTTATCTGCTGTGGAAAGCGCGGTACATCCCGCGCGTCCTGTCCGGCTTGTACGTTGTCGTGGCTTCCGAGGTCGTGGCATCGTGTCTGCTGATCATAGTCTTTCCGGCTTTGGATGCGCGCATCGACCCGTGGTTCATCCTGCCAGATTTTGTCGTCGAACTGGCTGTCGGTCTGTGGCTTCTTGTCAGAGGAGCGAAGATCGTGCCTTACGTTGTATCCGGCGCTGGCAGCGCTTCCGGCGCGCTTGCTGTTCAGTCGGCTTACACCAATCGGCCGTGAGCTGACGCTCGGTTGCTACCTGAGCAGGCAAGGCAAGCAGTTCTTTTTTGGAAAAAAGAACCAAAAAACTTTTGTTCCCGTCGGGTGTGCCGTGGTGAGGCGTGTCTTTTCAGTTGTCGCGATAGCGGTGGCAGAAGCTTGCTTGTTTTCTCGAAGACGGTCTTCGATTCTTTGCTTGAGAGGGTCACACCTTGATTGGGATGCCGATCTGAGCGGGCGAAAGCAAGCAAGGCCTGCTTTTTGAGTGTCCGTTTGAAAAGTCGCCCTGGCGGCCATCTGACGCGGTTTTCTGCGCTCCGGTGCTCGAAAAAGCACGCCAGCCGACTCACCAGGCCGACTTTTGAAGCGGACACTGAAAAAAGCAGTAAGAAACTTTCGGTCCCGCTGTCGCGGAGTTTGCTGCAGCGAGTATTCAAAGGAACAAAAGTTTTTTGGTTCTTTTTTTCAAAAAAGAACTGCTTGCCTTGCCTGTTACAGGTCAACACTCCGGACCACTGGTATCAGTCCAGGCTCTCGTCTTCCAGGGTGCCCACACGGATGACGCCGCCGATCTCGCTTAGCCGCACGATGAGATCGGCGACGGGCTTCTTGCCTTTGACCTGCATGTTGAGCGCGATCACGCCTTGGCTGAGGGCCTCTGTCTCCGCACCTTCCAGGTCAGCGAGGTCTTGCGCTTGTTCCATGGTGGCTGTGCCGGGGCGCTCGACCTCGACGGCATTGATGGCGAAGCGCAGCTCCGAGCAGGCGACCAGGATAGCTTGCAGCTGGCCGCGCCGATCCTCGTAGAGAATGCGCAGCCGGGTGGCCGTCCTGCGCTCCTCCGGCAGGTAGCGCGAGACGAGCTTGGGAAAGCCGAGCATGATGAGGAAGTGGCCGGCCGTTGTCGCTACGGCCAGCACGGGCAAGCCGGCGCCGCAGGCCATGCCCAAAGCTGCCGTCAGCCAGACTGAAGCGGCCGTGGTGAGGCCGCGGACGACGTTGCGGCGCATGAAGATGACGCCGCCGCCGATGAAGCCGATGCCGGAGACGATTTGTGCGGCGACGCGCGAGGGGTCGAGCACGACACGGCCGCTGACGAGCACGTCGGTGAAGCCGTATTTGGAGACGAGCATGAAGAGGGCTGCGGAGACGCCGACCAGGCTGTAGGTGCGCAGGCCGGCAGCCTTTTGCCGCATCTCGCGTTCCAGGCCGACCAGGGCGGACAGGACGAAGGCCAGCGTGAGTTCTGCGAGCTGCCACCAGCCCTGGCCGACCAGGCTAAAGGTTTCGTGCATTCGCGTTTCCTGGGAGGCGGGGCTTGGTTAAGCAAGGGTAAGGCAAAAACTTTGGTCTGGCTGTCGCGGCGTCTCCTGCAGCGCGCGCTTACGGGAACAAAAGTTTTTTGGTTCTTTTTTTCAAAAAAGAACTGCTTGCTTTCTTTCGCAGGCGACGTTCCTAGGCCGCATCAAGACGCGGCGAGAGCAGGCGCATGAGCGGCACGACGGGCAGCGCGGTGAGCGCGGCCGCAGCGGTGGCCCAGGCTGGGCCTGCCGCGTCGCCGAGCCGGCCGTAGAGGACGGGTGACAGGGCGCTGGAGCCGAGGACGCCGGAGTAGAACAGGGCGAAGGCGCGCTCGACCTGGTCTGGGGCCACGAGTTCGGGGACGGTGCCGTAGAGGACCGAGGACGTGCCGTTCAGCATCATGCCGAGCAGCGGCAGCAACGCCAGGCTGGGGGCCAGCGGCAAAGCGAGGATGGCCAGGATTGCCGCCGCGGTGCCGGCTTCGGTGACGGTGACCGTTGCCAGCAGGCCGAGGCGTGTGCCGAGCCAGCCGCAGACGGCCTTGCCGAACGCGCCACCGAGGAAGACCAGGGACAGGGCCAGGCCCACGGTGGTGAGTGCCGCGCCCTTGGCGTGGAGCAGGAACGGCAGGAACAGCAGGAAGGCCATGCGCGGGGCGCTGTCGAGCACGCCGATGACGAGGAGCAGCCGGAAGCCGCCTTTGCCGGTGGGGCGTGTCGGGTTAGGTGCTGGGGCGGTGTGGGCG
>CAXUIR010000268.1:0-4106 GCA_964251005.1 uncultured Acetobacteraceae bacterium
CCTTCGACAGCTTCGTCGTCGGCAAGCCCAACGAGTTCGCCTATGCCTGCGCGCGGCGGGTGGCGGAAAAGCCGGGCAGCAAGGAGTTCAACCCGCTGTTCCTGTACGGCGGCGTGGGCCTGGGCAAGACACATCTGATGCACGCGATCGGCGTGGAGATGACGCGGCAGGGCGAAGCTCACCCGACGGTCGCCTACATGTCGGCCGAGAAGTTCATGTACCGCTTCATCGCGGCGCTGCGCTCGCAGCAGACGATCGAGTTCAAGGACCATCTGCGCTCGGTCGACGTGCTGATGATCGACGACCTGCAGTTCCTCATCGGCAAGGACAACACGCAGGAAGAGTTCTTCCACACCTTCAACGCGCTGGTGGACGCCGGCAAGCAGATCGTGGTCAGCGCCGACAAGTCGCCGTCCGACCTGTCCGGCCTGGAAGACCGGCTGCGCACGCGGCTGGGCTGCGGCATGGTGGCCGACCTTCATGCCACCACCTACGAACTTCGCATCAGCATCCTCGAGGCCAAGGTCACGCGCGCCAACGCGCAGGTGCCCGGCGCGGTGCTGGAGTTCCTGGCGCGCAAGATCACGTCGAACGTGCGCGAGCTGGAAGGTTCGCTGAACCGGCTGATCGCGCATGCCGGGCTGTTCAACCGCGACATCACGCTCGACACCGCGCAGGAGCTGCTGCGCGACGTGCTGAACAACCCGAAGAACAACAAGGTGACGATCGGCGAGATACAGCGCCGCGTCGCCGAACGCTACAACATGCGCATCGGCGACATGGTGAGCGCGCGGCGCGCGCGCGCGGTGGCTCGGCCGCGGCAGGTGGCGATGTTCCTGGCCAAGCAGCTGACAGGGAGCTCGCTGCCGGAGATCGGCAAGAAGTTCGGCAACCGGGACCATACGACGGTGATGCATGCGTGCTCGCGGATTGCCGAGCTGGTGCAGACGGATAGCGTTTTGGCCGAGGACGTGGATCTATTGAGGAAGCTGCTGGAGGGTTAGGGAAGAAAGCAGTTCTTTTTTGAAAAAAAGAACCAAAAAACTTTTGTCTCCGCTGTCGCGGACTCGTCCGGAGAGCGCGCGGTAGCGGAGTCAAGAGTTTTTTGGTTCTTTTTTTTCAAAAAAGAACTGCTTGCTTTCTTCTGCTACTCGTCCCAGTCCGCGGCAAACGCGTCCAGCACAGCGCGCGCGAACAGCGCCGGGTCCTGCAACATCGCGAAGTGCGACACCCCCGGGAGGATGACAAGCCGGGCGTTCGGGATGGTGTCCGCCATGTAGCGGTCGTGGCTCTGCCTGATGGCTTCGTCGTAGCGGCCGTCGGCGATGACGATCTCGGTGTGGATCGCTTTTAGCTGATCGGTGCCGATGTGCGGTTGCGTCGCCCACATCTGCTCGATCTGACGCAGAAAGTTCTGGTAGTCGCCGGGGGTGGGCGAAAGCGCGCTGTACTCCGAGCCGGCCCGTTTCTCGAACGCGGCAAAGGCGCCTGTCTTGTCGAAATCGGGCCTGAGGCCATCGGGCACGGGGTTGGCGCCTAACAGGACGGCGGGGGGCCGGCGCGGCGGGGCGTGCCGCGCCATGACGATGCCGATGATGCCGCCGTCGCTCCAGCCGACGTAATCGGCGCGCGCGATGTGCAGCGCGTCCATCATCGCGATTACGTCGGACTCCATCAGCTCGTAGCTGAAGGGTTGCGCAGAGCGGGTGCTGCGTCCGTGCCCGCGGCTGTCGACGGCGATCACGTGGAAACCGGCCGCCGTCAGGTAGGGGATGACGGTGCCGAAGTAGTTCGAGTTGGCGAGTCCGCCATGGACCATGACCAGCGGGGGCCCGTCCGGTGGTCCGAACTCGGCACGCCACATGTCCATGTCGTGGATGTGGATCCGTCCGGCCACGGTGGCGAGGGGCAGGCCGGGCATCGGCGGCAAGACGTGCCAGGGTAGCTCCGCCGTAGCGGGCGCGGCAAGGCCCAGCAGCAACGCCGTCAGGGCCGAGATGCGGCCGCGCAGGACACGAGAAGGCCCGACTTCCGAAGCAGCCACCGCGGAAAACCTCGTTTGATACCAGTACGGGTTGAGGCTGACACAGAAAGGAAGCAGTCCTTTTTTGAAAAAAAGGACCAAAAAACTTTTATCCCTGCGCCTGCATCAAGGCGAGGATTATTGCTGCAAGCAGACACACTGGCGGAACCAGGCCCCACCGTGGCGCAAGCGTCGGAGCAAAAGTTTTTTGCTCCTTTTTCTCAAAAAAGAAAGCCTTGCTTGCCTGCCAGGTCAGCCCACACGCGCGATGCTACGAGTCAGGACGCAGCAAAGCTCGACTCCTCCTGCGTGTCTGCACAGCACATGGCGAGACGCATCCGAGAGACCGGAAGAAAGCTGCTTCTTTGTCTCGAAGAAGCCGCTTACTTCCCCGCCTCCTTCAACCGTCCCTCGATACGAGCCAGCTCGTCCGGATCCGGCTTGAGCACCAGCGCCCGCCGCCACTGGTCCTCCGCCTCCACGTGCCGCCCCGCGTTCCAATACGCGTCGCCGAGGTGCCCGGTGATGCTGGCATCCTCCGGCTCCAGCTCGGCGGCTTTCTCCAGCAGCTTCAGCGCCTCGTCCGTGTCCCCCTCCTGCAGCGCCACCCAGCCGAGGCTGTCGACGATGGCGCCGTCGTTCGGCCGTGCGTGCAGCGCGCGTTCGATCATCTCGCGTGCCAGCTTCAGGTCCTGTTTGCGCTCGGCCATGGAGTAACCGAGGAAGTTCAGCACGAAGGGCTGGTCCGGCGAGAGCTCCAGCGCGCGGTTCATGTCGGCTTGCGCGCGCGGCCACTCGTGCATGCGTTCGAGAGCCGAGCCGCGCGCGTAGAACACCACCCAGTCGGCAGCTTGCGGGTGGCGCAGCAGGGCGACCGCCTCGTCGTAGGCGCGGACGGCGTCGGCGAGTTTCTGCTGGTCGGTCAGCGTGTCGCCGAGCTGCACGAAGGGTTCCGGGCGGTTCGGGTAGGCGGCGGCGAGACGGCGCAGCAGGCTGACGGCGTCGTCCTGCCGGCCGGACCGTGCGTAGAGGTTCGCCAGGCGCAGCTGCACCACCGGCTGCAGCGGGTCGCCTTGCGCCACGTGTTCCAGCTCGGACGCCGCCAGCTTGAACTGGTGGTTGCCGCTGGCGAGCTCGGAGGCCAGCAGGTGCGCGTCGGTCATCCGCGGCTCGGCCACCAGTGCGACCTGCACCAGCAGCTCGCCTACGTCGTGCGCGTTCTGGCCGCTGGTGGCGGCCGCGACCTGCACCAGCGCCTGCGCCAGCTCGTGCAGGGCGGTGGGGACGACCGGGTGGTCCAGCGACGCGATCAGCCCGTCCTCGGCGATCGCCAGCTCCGGCGAGGCATGGATAGCGGCGTGGATCGTCGCCTTTGCGGCCGCCATGTCGCTGCTGCGCGCCTGCCAGCTGGCCAGGATGCGGCCGAACTGCAGGCTCGGCTGGGTCTGCCCCTTGGAGAGGTCGGCGTAGAGGCGCGCGGCCAATCCGTCGCGGTGGGCCGCATCCGCCAGCAGGGCGGCGTGCAGCAGTGGGATGGCGCCCAGGTGATTGTCGGTCAGCGCCGGCTGCAGCGTGTCCATCGCGCGGTCGGACAGGCCCTGCGCCTGCTGCGCCCAAGCCACCAGAAGCGGCCGGATCGCGTCGGTCAGCGCCTGATGCGGCAGCTCGGCGAAGCCCAGCTCGGCGTCCTTCCAGCGATCCTGGCTGGCAGCCTGGGTGGCCAGCAGCAGCTGTGCCAGCGGGTTGCTGGGCAGGGAACGCGCCAGCACTTCCGCCTGGCCGTTGCCGGCCAACAGAGAGAGCACAAAGGCGTCCTCGCGCAGCTCCGGGCTCTGCGGGTCGGCGGCCAGCGCCTGCGACATGAAGAAGGCGGCGCGCGCCGTGTCGCCCTGGTGGGCGGCGAACTGCGAGACCAGGAAGTCCGCAGGCTGTGCGGCAAGCGCGGCGGGAGCGAGGGCTAGCGTGAGGGCGAGCGCGGCTTGAAGCTTGTTCATGCGGGGAGCGTAGCGCGGGACACTGGGAGGAAGAAAGCAAGGCCTTCTTTTTCGAGAAAAAGAAGCAAAAAGCTTTTGCTTCCGCTGTC
>CAXUIR010000269.1:0-4097 GCA_964251005.1 uncultured Acetobacteraceae bacterium
GCCCAGCACTACGGCCGCCAGCACGCCGGGCGCTGCCAGCGGCAGGGTGATGCTGGTGAGTCGGTCCAGCCAGTGCGCG
Organism: uncultured Acetobacteraceae bacterium; assembly: GCA_964251005.1. Lineage (GTDB taxonomy): Bacteria > Pseudomonadota > Alphaproteobacteria > Acetobacterales > Acetobacteraceae > BOG-908. The sequence goes on from CAXUIR010000269.1 coordinate 80, forward strand.
CCCAGCGTGCGCGCCGCCTGTTCCAGCTGCGGGTCGATCGCCTCCAGCGACAGGCGGATGGCGCGCACCATCAGCGGGAACACCATCACCCCGCAGGCGAGCGCTGCACCCGCCTCGGTGAACACAAGCCGCAGGTGCAGCACACGCAGCAGCCAGCCGCCGATAGGTCCGTGCGTGCCGAAAATCAGCAGCAGCAGCCAGCCGGTCACTACGGGCGGCAGCATCAGCGGCAGGTGCACCGCGGCGTTGAGCAGGAAGCGGCCAGGAAAACGGCCGCGGACAAGGAGCACTCCAACCAGCAGGGCCAGGGGAAGGCCGAAGGCTACGGCGCGCAGCGCGACGCGCAGGCTCAGCAGCACCGCTTCGAGTTCTGGCGGATCTAGAAGCGGCATTCGCGAAACACCCGGCGAATCCTGAAGTTCTGCAATGCCGTTTGCCACAGAGCGAAGTCGTCGTGCTGCCCAGCTCCCTTCGCCGAGTTCGAAGTACCAAGCACTCCGACGTGCGGCTTGAGAGACGAGGCACCATGTAACCTTGCAGTCAAACGCAAACGATAGACCTTCCAAGACTAGTTGACGCAAAAGGACGCGCTTCTACTCTCGTAGAAGCCCCGTTGCGGCGGACATTTGCAAGGCAAGGAAGGCCTTCTTTTTTGAAAAAAAGAAGCAAAAAACTTTTGTCCCTACGCCTGCGCCACGGTATTGCCTGGTTTTGCTAGCGTGTGTGCTTGCATGAGTGTTCTCTCCTTGATGCAGACGTGTTCATAAAATTAGGTTCTTTCTTGCAAAGTAGGGACTGCTCGCTTCTGCGTGTCAGCCTCGAAGCGTGCTGGTATCGGTAGCCAAAACACGACATCGAGGCACCATTTAGGCTTGGAACGGCGTTGCGTCTGGCCAGGCAGGTTGGAGTTGAACGTTGCATACCGGCACAATTGGGCGAGAAATGCGAGCTTTCCTCCACTCCCGGGAGGGCTTGGGTCTGCGAGCAAACCGATCCCGCTTCGAGCGGGGTCTTGAGCATGATCCCGCTCCCTATGGCTTCGACCTGGCCGCCGAGTTCGGGGTTGCCCTCGCTTTCTCCGAGGACGGCCGCTATGCGAAGCTGAGTCAAAGGCTCATCGCACGGCTCGGAATGGATCCGGTTCACGCGCTGTACAACCTGCGTGCGATGCGGCGGGCCGACATCATCTGGACCGTGCTGGAATGGGAGTGGCTGGCGGTCTCGTTGCTGCAGCGTGCCGGTTTGCTGCACAGCATCCCGGTCGTCGGAAATTCTGTCTGGCTGTTCGAGCATTGGCCGAATTTCGGCCCCAAACGACGTGCCGTCCTGAAATGGCTGATGGCGAAGAACGTGCACCTCACGCTACACTCCGCCACCGCACTGGACCGCGCCCGCGTGTACCTGCCTGACCGCACCTTCGAGCTGTCCTACTTCGGCATATCGAACAGAGCGTTTCCCATCACGGCGCCAAACATCACGGAGCGAAACGACCGGCCGCTTCGAATCTACTCGATCGGAAACGATGGTACACGGGATTGGCAAACGTTGCTTGATGCGTTCGGAAATAACGAGCTGTTCGAGGTGGTCGTGGTCTGCAAGTGGTTACCGGACAAACACGATCTAGGCCGGTATCGAAACGTGACCTGCCCGACCCTCGTCAAGGTGAGCGACCAGCGCGGGTTCTACGAATGGGCGGACGTGGTGGTGATCCCGATGCGCGAGAACCCGTATTCCGGCATCACCGTCGCCTGCGAGGCAGCTGCCATGGGAAAGCCGGTCGTCTCGAGCAACACCGGTGGTGTTCCGACCTACTTCGCCTCCGACGAGGTCGTCTACGTGGCGCCTGAAGACCCGGCCGCGCTGCGATCGGCTGTGCTCGATCTAAGTATCGAGGACATGCGGCGCTTGACGCACCGTGCCCAGCAACGCTTCAAACAATCTGGCTACGCCACTCGGGAGATGGTGGAACGCTACGTTACCTTGTCGCGAAGCCTGCTGGCTGCCGAACACCGCCAAGGCATGGCGCAGCATGACACCAGCGATCCGGAAAATTGAACTTTGAACAGGCAAAGCAAGCGGTTCTTTTTCGAAAAAAAACCAAGAAACTTTTGTTCCCTCGGGCAAACGCTGAGGGAAGTTCCGCGACAGCCGGAGCAAAAGTTTTTTGCTGCTTTTTTTCAAAAAAGCAGGCCTTGCTTGCTTTCTTCTGTGTCAAAATCCAATCCAGTGACACGCCGCCCTCACTAAGGCCGGCTGAACCCGTAATGCCGGAACACATCCTGTGCCGGCTGGGTCTGCAGGAACGCCAGGAACGCCCGCGCCCCGGCGCCGTCGTTGTCCGCCACCACGGCCGCTGGGTACAGGATCGGGTCGTGGCTATCGGCCGGAAACTCGGCGGCCACCGCAAGGCTCGGCGTCGCCCGCACGTCGGTGCCGTAGACGATGCCTGCCGGCGCTTCGCCCAGTTCCACCAGCCGCAACGCCGAGCGCACCGAATCCGCCGGTGCTAGCCGCCGCTGCACCTTCGGCCACATGCCCAAGCGTTCCAGCGCCTGCTGCGCGTAGATGCCGGCCGGCACGTGCGCGGGGTCGCCCAACGCCAACCGTCCGCCGGGGCCCAGCACTGCGTCCAAGTTGCCGCCGGCCGTCAGCGTCACCGGTTTCAGCCCCGCCTTCGGTTCCACCAGCACCAGCGTGTTGCCCAGCAGGTCCAGCCGGGTGTTGGGTGCCAGGCCGTCCATCCACTTTTCGTCGGCGGAGACGAACACGCCGGCCGGCGCCCCGCGCTCGATCTGCTGGGCGAGCGTGGAGCTCGCCGCGAACGAGAACACCACCTTGCCGTGTCCGTGCGCCGTCCACAGGGCGCCCACGTCCTGCATGGCGTTGGTCAGGCTGGCGGCGGCGAACACGGTCAGTGGGCTGGCCGCCCAGGCCTGCAGCGGCGCGCACAGCAGCATCCAGGCGAATACAAACCTCATCGCGGCCCCCTCATCCTCGCCCCCGACATTGCCTGCCCGGCGTCCCTGGCCAGCAGCAGGCCCGCGGGTGCGGCCAGCGCCGATATGCCAGCTACCACCAGGAAGGCCAGCGCGAAATCCGCCGTCACCGGTGCTGCGTGCGCGCCGGCACGCGTCAGCGACAGAACCCCGGCGCTGATCGGGATGCCGACCGTCAGCGAGACCTGCTGCAGCATGGCGTACAGCGTGGTGGCCGCACTCATGCGCTCGGCCGGCACGTCGGCGTAGGCGACGGCGTTGTAGGCGGTGAACTGCAGCGAGCGCAGCATGCCGCCCAGGATCAGCACGCCGTAGACTGCCGCCAGCGGCCAGCCCGGCCGGAACGCGGCGTAGGCGGCCAGCACGCCGGCGCAGAGCGCTCCGTTGACCACCAGCGTGGTGCGGAAGCCGAAGCGGCGCAGCACCCACTGGGTCGCCGGCTTCATCCCGATGGCGCCGGCGGCGCTGGCAAAGGTGATCATCCCGCTCTGCGCCGCGCTGCGGCCGAAGCCCACCTGGATCATCAGCGGCAGCAGGAACGGCACCGCGCCGATGCCGATGCGGAACAGCGAGCCGGCGAACACCGAGACTGCGAAGGTCGGCAGCCGCAGCAGGGAGAAATCCAGCAGCGGCCGCGCCCGGCGCCGCACGTGCGCTGCGTAGGTTGCCGCGGAGCCAACGCTGACCAGACCCATCGCCAGCACCAACCCTGGCGCCACCAGGTTGCGCCCGGCCACCTCCAGCACGCCCATCAAGCCGGCCAGCGCCAGGCCGGTCAGCACCAGGCCGGCGGCGTCGAAGCGCCCCGGCGCGGGCTCGCGCACGTCGCGGATGAACAGGCTGACCAGCGCGAAGCCGGCCACACCAATGGGCACGTTGATGTCGAAGATCCAGTTCCACGACAGGTAGGTCACGATCAGCCCGCCCACCGGCGGCCCGATCACCGGGCCCACCAGCGCCGGCATCGTCACCCACGCCATCGCCCCGATCAGCCGCTCCTTCGGCACCGAGCGCAGCAGCAC
>CAXUIR010000270.1:0-3785 GCA_964251005.1 uncultured Acetobacteraceae bacterium
CCGACTGGTAGACGGCGGCGTTGATAGCGTCGGCAACCTTCGTCGCGTGCATCACCCGCGTGCAGCCGGCGGCGTCGTGCTGCACGGCGTAGGCGTGTGCTGCCGCCTGCAGGCCGTTGTCGCGGTAGTAGCCGCCCATGAAGTCGGGTGCGGTGCCCGCCCAGCGCGCGAGCGGCCCGGCGGACCAGGCGAAGCAGCTTGCCGAGAGGCCAGGCTGCTCGGACGCTTCCGCCGCCTGCACCTCGAAGAACACCAGTCCGGCCTGCCCCTCTGCCAGCGCGTCGCGCGCCCGCGCCCAGCCCGCCGCGCGCAGGAACACCCCGGCGGCGCAGAAGACGAAGCGCTGCACCCCGGCCGCGCGCAGGATGTCCGGCAACAGGGCAAAGGCGTGGGCGGCGTCGTCGATCACCAGCAGGCTGCAGGCGATCGCGGCACCCTGGGTGGCCTGGAACTCGCGAAACTGCCACAGCGCGTCGGACCGGTTGGACTTCGACGCGGCGACGAACACCACCGCCTCGATGCCGCCGCCGGTGCGGCATTGCTGGGCCACTTCTTCGAACAGCAGGAACAGGTCACAGCGGTCCTCCGGCAGCACCAGCACCATCGCGCGCTGTGCCGGCGCCACGCTCAGCGCCACCGGCGGGTTCATCGCAGCGCGCTCGGCGCGGATGGCGGCCGCGGCAAAGCGCGGGAAGAAGGCTTCGTCCTGCAGCGCGGGGAAGAACAGCAGCGCGTCCTCCACGCCGGCGGAATGGCCCAGCCTGCGGAACAGTGCAGGGTCCACCGCCCAGTTGGCCGAGGCACCGCCCTGGAAGACGATCTTGAGCACCGGGTCGGCGAAATCCTCCGCCTCCGCGGCGCCGGCGAACAGGCCCACGAAGCCGGCACGGTCCACCATGCGGCTGCCGCCGGGGTAGGCGGCCAGCAAGTCGGGACGCGGCTTCCAGAACAGGCTCTCGCGGTCGGCCGACATCACCCGGGCACCCACGCGCAGGCGCAGCGTCTCGACGCGCTTCATCGGGCTGAGCACCCAGCCCTCCACCAGGCAGCCGAGGCCGGGCACCAGCAGGATGCGGTCGATGGAACACGCGGTGGCGAACCACTGCGCCGGCGTGCGGGTGGGCAGCCAGCTCTCCAGCGTGGTCATCATCCGCTGCAGCGAGGCGGTCCGCCCGTCGCCGAAGCAGCGTTCGCGGATGCCCTCGTACTCGCCGATCAGCTCGTCGGACGTGATCACACGCAGCGGCGTGTGCGACTTGAGGTGGCAGCGGCAGTCCCTGCCGAAATACAGGTGCAGCTCGGCAGTGGCCGAGTTCGGCCGCCAGGAGGACGATATGAGGCCCACCACGCCGTAGCTGTGGGTGGGCAGGTCGTCGCGCGCGTAGCTCATCACGGCGACGGCGGCGGGGTATTTCTGCCGCTCGGCCACCACCGCGCTGAACTCGTGCAGGTGGCCGCGCCGCATCCAGCCCATGAACCAGACCTGGCCGTGGCTGTCGACGGCCAGCGTCTCGACGTAGCCCTGCAGCCCCTCCGGCGACGGGCGCAGTCCCTCCTGCGCCATCGGGTCGGCGGCGGCGCGCAGCTCGTCGAGCAGCAGCTCGAAATCCGCCGTGGTGCTGGGCCGCTCGGGCTCGGCCTGCTGCTCCAGGCTAGCGACCACCTCGCTTACGCTCGGCAGCGCGTCGGCGCTGGGCAGCAGGTGGCCGGTGGCGGCGACGCGGATGCTCAGCAGGCCGTCCGGCTCGCCGCCGAACGCGAACAGGCCGCGCAGCGCGTCGGCGCCGAAACTGAAGCCGGCGCGCACCGTCTGGCCGAGGCCTGCGGAGATGTCGTGGCGGTCGGCGTCGCACAGGGTTTCGGCCACGACGTGCTCGCCGGCGCAGAGCAGCAGGCGCACCGGGACGAGCGGGTTTGCGTGGTCGACCGCCCAGCCGCGCACGCCCTGCGCCGCGTCGAACACGTCGATGAAGCCGCTGTGCGAGGCAACGGGTGCGTGCAGGTCCGTGCCTAGCAGGATCAACGGTCTTCGTCCTTTGTTGCGGCGCTGGACGCGACCTATCATTAGGAAGGCAAGCAAGCAGTTCTTTTTTGAAAAAAAGAACCAAAAAACTTTTGCTCCCTGAAGTACGCGGTGCGGAGAGGTCCGCGACAGCCGTAACAAAAGTCTTTTGCTTCTTTTCTTCAGAAAAGAAGATTCTTGCTTACTTTCTCAGCAGTCTCCGGCACGCCGCCAGCACGTCGCGCGGCCGCAACCCGGTCAGGCAAGCCATCTCCCGCGGACAATCCGACGTGAACTCCAGGTAGCACGGGCTGCACGCCATCCTGCGCCGGATCGCCACCGCCTGCGCGCCCAGCGGCGCCCATTCGGCGGCGTCCACCACGCCGGAGTGGATCCCCACCGTCGGCAGGCCGAGCGAGCCGGCGAGGTGCTGCGGCCCGCTGTTGTTGCCGACGAACAGCACGCTACCGCGCATCACGTGGGCGAGCTCCGCCAAAGGCACCTTTCCGACCAGCGACTCCGCCATGCCCGCAGCGGTGACGCGGCGGAGGATGTCCTCGGCGATCGGCGCCTCTTCCGGCGCGCCGACCAGCACGCTGTGCAGGCCCTCCCCGGCCAGCAGGTCGATCAGCCCGGCATAGTGTACGGCCGGCCACTGCCGGATGGCGTTGCCCACGCCGGGGTGCACGCAGACGATCGGGCGGGCGCGGAAAGCAGCCGGCAGCGCATCCAGCACGGCAGACGGCTTGAAGGGGATGGCCAGCGCCGGCGGCGGGTCGGCGCGGCAGGCATCGGCCAGCGCCGAGACGAGCTGGACCAGGCGTGCGGAGACGTGGGCGCGCTTGGCGGCGAGCTGCTCGTCGCCCTCCCACTCGAGCGCCACGTCGAGGAAGGGAAAGCGGCCCTGGTGGTCGTAGCCGGCGAGGAAGCCAGCGCCGGTGTGCTGCAGCACAAAGCGGGTGTCGGGGTGCATGCGCAGATCGATGGCGAGGTCGTAGGCGGCAGGCGCGAGGCGTGCGGCCAGCGCGCGCAGGGCGGTCTCGTCCACCGGCTTTACGCCCTCGGCGGAGCGGGCGTGGAAGAAGTTGAACACGATGGTCTCGGCGATGGCTGGCTCGGCGCCGGCCAGCTGGGCAGTGGCGGACGGCGCCAGCAGGTCGATGCTGGCGGCGGGGAAGTAGCGGCGCAGGCTGTGCAGGGCGGGCAGCGCGGTGAGGAAGTCGCCGATGTGGTCCAACTTGAGGACCAGGATGCGGCGCACCGTGCGGGCGTCGGGGCCGCGGCGTCCGGCATGCAGCAGGATGGCCGGTTCGGGATCGGCGGCGTAGTCGTCGGCGCGGGCTTCGAGGTGCGGATTGCGGTACGGGTCGCCGCGCAGGAAGGTGGTGCGCCAGGCGCCGGCGAAGCGCTGCTCGTCGTAGCTGTCCTGCAGGGCGGCGCGGCTGGCCAGTTCGTGGTGGGTCAGCGTCGCGTGCGGGGTGTAGAGCACGGCGAGCCCGGCCCGGCGGGCGCGCAGGCAGAAATCGACGTCGTTGTTGACCACGCTGTGCGCCTCGTCGAAGCCGCCGAGCCGGGCAAACACGTCGGCGCGGATCATCTGGCAGGCGCCGGTCACCGCGGCCACGTCGCGCGCCACGGTGGCCAGGCCGAACGGGCCGGGGGCGGCGGCGTCAGCGAAGCGGAAGGCGTGGCGGGCGTGGCCGTCGGCCAAATACTGGCCGGCGTGCTGCACCAGGCCGTCCGGGTAGAGCAGGCGGGCGCCGACCACGCCCACGTCCGGACC
>CAXUIR010000270.1:3795-4092 GCA_964251005.1 uncultured Acetobacteraceae bacterium
GACGCTGCGCGTGTTCCAGCAACGCCTCGAGCCAGAGGGGTGCGGGCGCCTCGACGTCGTCGTTGAGGAACAGCAGGAACTCGCCGCTGGCCGAGCGGGCGCCCTGGTTGTTGAAGCGCGACCAGTTGAAGCCACCCGGCATGTCCACCACCAGGTCGGCATGCGCGCGCAGCCAGGCGCGGTCCTCGGCCTGGTGCGGCGGCGTGTTGTCGACCACCACGATCTCGACCTCGCGGCCGTCCGGCACAGCGGGCGCGGTGGTGGCGCGGATGGACGAGATGGCGGCGCGCACCAGGC
>CAXUIR010000271.1:0-947 GCA_964251005.1 uncultured Acetobacteraceae bacterium
GCGCTTCTTTTTCGAGAAAAAGAAGCAAAAAGCTTTTGCGAGCGCTGTCGCGGACGGCTGAAACGACACGTCTCAACCCGGCACACCCGACGGGGGCAAAAGTTTTTTGGTTCTTTTTTTCAAAAAAAACCCGCTTGCCTTGCTTTCCTGTGCGAACCGCTCCGCCAAAGCACCGCGTCCTGATGAACTTCGTAGGCGCCACCGGCCGGGCCGTGCTCGCAGCTCTGGCCGGCACCGGTGCTATCGTGCTGTTCGGTGCGTCCGGCCTGTCCCACCTGCTTCGCCCGCCGTTCTACGGCCGGCTGTTCTGGCGCAGCTTCGTCGATTTCGCCTATTTTAGCCTGCCGGTGGTGGCGCTGACCGCGGTGTTCTCCGGCATGGTGATCGCGCTGCAGAGCTACACCGGCTTCTCCCGCTACGGGGCCACCAGTGCGATTGCCAACATCGTGCTCATCTCGGTAGTGCGGGAGCTGGCACCGGTGCTGGCCGGGCTGATGGTGGCCGGCCGCATGGGTGCCGCGATGGCCGCCGAACTGGGCACCATGCGGGTGACGGACCAGATCGACGCGCTGCGCACGCTGGGCACAGACCCGATGAAGTACCTGGTGGCCCCTCGCCTGCTGGCCGGGCTGCTCGCCTTGCCGCTGCTGGTGCTGGTGGCCGACGTGCTGGGCGTGGCCGGCGGGTTCCTGATCGCCACGGCAAAGCTGGGGTTTAACCCGGGGACGTACCTCACCAACACGGCGAACTTCCTCGCAGTCAGCGACGTGTCGCTGAGCCTGGCAAAGGCGGCGGTGTTCGGGCTGATCGTCAGCCTGATGGGCTGTTACCACGGCTACACCAGCCGCGGCGGCGCGCAGGGCGTGGGCGCTGCCACCACCTCGGCCGTGGTGTCCGCCAGCATTTTGATCCTGGCGTTCGACTACGTGCTGACCGAGCTGTTTTTG
>CAXUIR010000271.1:967-4074 GCA_964251005.1 uncultured Acetobacteraceae bacterium
AGGTGGTGCTCGACGGCATCGACCTGGACGTGGCGGCGGGCACCTCGACGGTGGTGATCGGCGGCTCCGGCTCGGGCAAGTCGGTGCTGCTGAAATGCATCCTCGGGCTGATCGAGCCGGATGCCGGCACCATCGAGATCGACGGGCAGGACCTGGCAAAACTGGGCCATCGGGCACGCGAGACGGTGCGTGCGCAGATCGGCATGCTGTTCCAGAACGCGGCGCTGTTCGACAGCCTGCCGGTCTGGGAGAACGTGGCGTTCGGGCTGCTGGCGCAGGGGCGGACGACGCGCGCGCAGGCGCGGGTGCGGGCGGGCGAACTGCTGGCGCAGGTGGGGCTGGACCCCAGCGTGGGCGAGCTGCAACCGGCGGAGCTGTCTGGCGGCATGCAGAAGCGGGTGGGGCTGGCACGCGCGATCGCCGCCGGTGGGCAGATCCTGTTCTTCGACGAGCCGACCACCGGGCTCGACCCGATCATGGGCGCGGTGATCGACGGGCTGATCGTGGACTGCGTGCGCCGGTTGGGCAGCACCGCGGTGGCGATCACCCACGACATGGCGAGTGCGGCGCGCATCGGCGACCAGGCGGCGATGCTGTTCCGCGGGCGGCTGGTCTGGCAGGGTGCGGCGTCCCACCTGCTCGAAAGCGGCAACGCTTTGGTGGACCAGTTCACGCATGGGCGGCGCGAGGGGCCGATACAGATGGAGCTTCGGAAGTGATGCGCGCGAAGCGAAGCAAGCAGTTCTTTTTTGAAAAAAAGAACCAAAAAACTTTTGTTCCCTGGAGTACGCGCTGAGGGAAACTCCGCGACCGCAGGACCAAGAGTTTTTTGCTGCTTTTTTTCAAAAAAGCAGGCTTTGCCTTCCTGCGGCCGGTCACGGTGAGCAGCCGACGCGATGGCGTCTTTTTTCTGACAAAGAAGCCGTTCAAAACAACAACCGCGTCCGAGGAGACACCGATGCGTTTCGCCTACCTGGTTGCCGCCGCATGTCTGGCCGGCGCCGCCCCTGCCCTGGCTCAGCCGCAGCCACCGGTGCAGGCCACGCCGGAGTCCGGCGCCGATCAGGTCGTGGGGCTGTTCAGCGCCACCTGCCTGCACTTCGCCAGCGACGTTGCGGGACTGCGCGCCTTTCTCAACGAGCAGCACGCACCGCAGATGCCGGCCGCGGCACAGCAGGCGTTCCTCGCCGGGCGGCAGGGCCAGGTGTTCGACGTCAGCTACCAGGTGATCAAGCTGGCGCTGGTCTCGCTGGACGACGGCGGCTGCGAGGCGGTGGCCGAGCGCGCCGATGGCGGCCAGGTGATCGCGGTGCTGAACCAGGCGTCACGCGAGAACCAGGTGCCGCTGACGCCGCTGGGCAACGCCGGCAGTGCGAAAGGACGGCCCGGGGTGACGCAGACGGCGTTCAGCCTGACGCTCGCCGGCCAGACGATGCACATCCTGGTCTCGACCGAAGTGCCGGCGCCGCAGGCGGTGCTGACGCTTGTTCCGAAGTGAGTGGCTAACCGTGATCCCGGCGCGGAGAGCCCGCGGGACTGCTGACCGGCGGCAGGAAAGCAAGGCCTTCTTTTCTGAAGAAAAGAAGCAAAAGACTTTTAGTACGGCTGTCGCGGCGTTTCCTTCAGCGCGCACCCAAGGGAACAAAAATTTTTTGGTTCTTTTCAAAAAAGAACCGCTTGCCTTGCTTCACTTCAGGCCGCAGCCGTGAGCGCGCAGATCGCGCTCGCCTGTAGCGGGTTCGCGCGCTCGCTGCGGTTCTACACCGACGTGCTGGGCTTCACCACCATGCGCTACGAGCCGGAGCACCGGCGGGCGGAGATGGAGCGCGACGGCGTGTCGATCGAGCTGGCGGAGGCGGCCGGCGCTAGCGGGGAGGGGTTAGCCTACCCGTTCGGGCGCGGGGTGACGCTGCTGGTGTGGACGAAGGACGCGGACGCCGTGTTGAGCAGCGTGGAAGCCTACGGCGCGAGGTTGGACGGGCCGATGGCGGAGGTCTGGCGCGAGGAGGACGGCGTCCGGGTGGGTCACCTGGCCTTCGAGGTGCTGGATCCGGACGGCTACAGGCTGCGGTTCTGCCAGGTGCTGCCGCCCGTCCACATAATCGCACCGTATGCGATTAGAACTATACAGAAATGAAATTGCGCGTTAGCCTGGCTGCAACGGCAGGTTTTGCCGGACAGAACATCGCGGGTGATCGGACATGCGCAGCTTTCCCTGGAAGACGTTGGTATTGGCCACGGCGGTTGCGCTGAGTGGCGGGACACAGGCGCATGCGGGCCTGATCACCAACGGCACCTTCACCGGCAGCAGTGGCCAGGCCAGCTTGACCGGGTGGACGGCGTCTTCCGCCGGCGTGAGCGCGGTTAGCGAGGCGGGGTTTAACAGCTGCTGTGGCGGCAAGAACCCGCGCGCCTACAACGCGGTGCAATTCGGCGGCGGCGGCACCTCGGGCGGCACGCTGTCGCAGACATTCGCAACGCTGGCCGGGCAAACCTACAATCTTTCCTTCATGTATGGTACTTTCGGCGACAACGAGACGCAGTCGCTCGCCGTCTCCGTCGGCAACCTGAGGACGAGCGTCAGCGACCCTACGGGCACCTCGGACTTCACCAACCTGTTCAACGCAGAAAGCTTCGCATTTACCGCCGTGGCAGCGACCAGCACGCTGCTGTTCACCGACACGTCGACCTCGGGGTCCAATGCGGATGGCCTGCTGGAAAGCGTGTCGGCGACAGCGGTGCCCGAGCCGGCGTCGCTCGGCGTGCTCGGCATCGGCATCGCGGCCGCGCTGGTGCTCGCCACACGCCGCCATGGCGGACTGACATTGACCTGAGTTTTGGGCGCGTTTGCCGCTTGCAGCGTTGCGCCACGGTCAGGCCCGGTTCTGCCAACATATGCGCTTGCACCCGTATCCTTTGCTTTGATGCAGGCGCGGGGGCAAAAGTTTTTTGGTCCTTTTTTTCAAAAAAAGGACTGCTTGCTTTCTATGTGTCAGCCTAAAGCGAAATGGAAGTTCCCAACCCTATCATAACAGCCGGCCTTGATGCTGATTCACAGAAAGCAAGCAGTCCTTTTTTGAAAAAAAGGACCAAAAAACTTTTGACTC
>CAXUIR010000272.1:0-4066 GCA_964251005.1 uncultured Acetobacteraceae bacterium
CGCCAACGTCACGCAGGTCCGCACCGGCCCGGACGGCGCGGCGGTGGCCGGCCTGGCCGCCGCCAGCCTTGCCGCCGCCAGCCTTGCCGCCGCCAGCCTTGCCGCAGCCAGCCTCGCCACAGCCAGCCTCGCCATAGCCAGCCTACCCACAGACAGCCTGGCCGGCCGCCGCTTCGAGGTCAGCGCAGAGACCTACGTGCTCGCCGCCGGCGGGCTGGAGACCACACGGCTGCTGCTTGCCAGCCGCGACCACCACCCGGCCGGCATCGGCAACACGCACGACCAGCTCGGCCGGTTCTACATGTGCCACCTGGCCGGCACGCTGGGCACGCTGCGTCCGCACGTGGCGGTGCACCACGGCTACACCCTGGCCGAGGACGGCGCCTATTGCCGCCGCCGCCTCACCCTGCGTCCGGACGCGCAGCGCCGCCTGCGCAGCGGCAACTTCACCGCCCGCCTGCACCACCCGCGCATCAGCGACCCGTCCCACCGCAGCGGCGGGCTTTCCGCGCTCTACCTCGCCGCGCCGCTCATCACCCCGGAATACGCCACCCGTCTGCAGGACGGCGGCCGCGGGTTGGCCCTGCACCTGTCCCACGCCGGCAACATCGCCCGCGCGCCGGTGCCGACTGCCCGCTTCCTGCTGCACCTGCTGCGAAACCGCATGCTGGCGGATCGCAAGTTCCCCTCCATCATCGTGGCACCGCCCTCGGGCTGCTTCAGCCTGGACGTCCACGCCGAACAGCTGCCCAACCCGGACAGCCGCGTCACCCTGGGCGCCGGCACCGACGCGCTGGGCATGCCGCACCTGCGCGTCGACTGGCGACACCTGCCGGCCGACATAGACACGGTGCGCCTCTCGCTGCGTGCGCTGTCTGCCGACCTGGCGCGCACCGGTGCGGCCACGCTGGACTACGACGAGGCTGCGGTGGAAGAGCTGATGCTGCGCGACGGCGCCTATGGCGGCCACCACATCGGCACCGCGCGCATGGCGGCCAGCCCGCGCGAGGGCGTGGTGGACGGAGACTGCCTGGTGCACGGGATGCGCAACCTGTTCGTGGCGGGGAGCGCGGTGTTTCCGACGTCGGGGCAGGCTAACCCTACGTTGACGGTCGTTGCTTTGGCTTTGCGGCTGGGGGAACACCTGCAAGGAAGCAAGCGGTTCTTTTTTGAAAAAAAGAACCAAAAAACTTTTGGTTCGGCTGTCGCGGAGAGCTGAAAGGTTGCGTTCAGACGTCGTGAATGGTTCGTTGTTTGTACGCATAGAGTTGCGTCACGCTAGCGCAGACGGTTCAACAAACGAGCACCAGAAGAGACAAAAGTTTTTGGTTCTTTTTTTCAAAAAAGAACTGCTTGCTTGCCTTGCCCGCGGACCCTGCGAGCCCCCTTCCAAACGCCCCGCTCCGCCTGCTAGACCGGCCAGCCTAACCATCGCACGGGACCCCACCCCTTGGCCGGCCACAGTCACGTCAAGAACGTCATGCACCGCAAGGGCGCGCAGGACGCCCGCCGCGGGCGCGCGTTCGCCAAGCTGATCCGTGAGATCACTGTCGCCGCCCGTCAGGGCCTGCCGGACCCGGCCGCCAACGCACGCCTGCGCGCGGCGGTCACCACGGCTTTCAAGCAGAACATGACCCGCGACACGGTGGACCGCGCTATCAAGAAGGCGTCGGGTGCGGCCGCCGGTGAGGACTACACCGACGTGCGCTACGAGGGCTACGGCCCGGCCGGCGTCGCCGTCATCGTCGAAACGCTCACCGACAACCGAAACCGCACCGCGTCGGACGTCCGCTCCGCCTTTAGCAAGTACGGCGGCGCGCTGGGTGAGACGAACTCCGTCAGCTTCATGTTCCAGCGCATGGGCGTGGTCACCTACAAGCCGGAAGCCGCCACGCCGGACGCCATGCTGGACGCCGCCATCGAGGCCGGCGCGGACGACGTGGTGAGCGACGCAGACGGCCACGAAGTCACCTGTGCGACGGACTCCCTCTTCGCCGTGCGCGACGCGCTGGAGCAGCGTTTCGGCGCGCCGGAGGAAGCCAAGTTCGACTGGCGCCCGTCCACCACCGTTACGCTGGACGAGGACCGTGCGGCTTCCGTCCTGAAGTTGATAGATGCGCTTGAAGACAATGACGACGTGCAGAACGTCTACGCCAACTTCGACATCCCCGAAGCCGTACTCGCGCGCATGTCCGGCTAGCGGCGCATCGGTGACAGGCAAGGCAAGCGGTTCTTTTTTGAAAAAAAGAACCAAAAAACTTTTGTTCCCTTGGGCGCGCTTTGCAGAAACCTCCGCGACAGCAGGGACAAAAGTCTTTTGCTTCTTTTCTTCAGAAAAGAAGGCCTTGCTTCCTCTCCTGGCGTCCTGCGCCGCGTGACCGCGATCCGTCTGCTCGGTATCGATCCAGGCCTTCGCTTTACCGGCTGGGGCGTGATCGAGTCAGACGGCAACCGGTTGCGCCACATAGCCGACGGCGTGCTGGCCACCGATGCCGACACCCCGGTGCCGGACCGCCTGCGCGCGCTGTACGAGGGGCTGACCGCGCTCATCGCCCTGCACGTGCCGGCCGAAGCCGCGGTCGAGGAGACTTACGTCAACCGCAACGGCGCCGCCACGCTGAAGCTCGGCTACGCGCGCGGGGTGGCGTTGCTGGCGCCGGCGCTGGCCGGCATCGCGGTCGCGGAGTACGGGGCGAAGATGGTCAAGCGTTCGGTGGTGGGCAACGGCAACGCGGAAAAGGCGCAGGTGGCCGACATGGTGCGCCGGCTGCTGCCTGGCGCGCTGGCCAGGCGCGCGGACGCGTCCGACGCGCTGGCGGTGGCGATCTGCCACGCGCATCAGCGTGCGAGCAGGAAGGTGTACGAGGCGGCGCGGGTGATGGCGTAAGCAAGGAAGGCCTTCTTTTTTGAAAAAAAGAAGCAAAAAACTTTTGTCACTGCTGTCGCGATTTCGTCCTGAGACGCGCGCCAAGGGAACAAAAGTTTTTTGGTTCTTTTCTTCAAAAAAGAACTGCTTTCTTCCTTACGCCGGCGACAACACGTGAATCACCCTGCTGGCGATCATCTCCCGCGTCGCCTTGCCGTTCGCCACCATGTGCGGCGCCCGTCCGTGCGCCATCAAGGCTTCCGCAGACTCCCATTTCTCCACCATCACGAACGTGTCGTCGCCGAGCTTGGCCTGGAATGGCCCCAAGTCCGGCGTGTCGACGACCGGCTGGTACTCGATGAAGCCTGCTTCTGCGTGCACCGCCGGCAGCAGCGTGCGGAACGCGTCGAGCACGGCCGCGCGCTGGCCCGGGTGGGTTGTGATGATGGCGACGACGTGGATCATCCTGGTTGCTCCGTGTTTGCAGGCCTGCAACGTAGTCATACGGCCAGGCGCAGGCTAGCGGGCGAGTGCTGCGATGCGCCCTAGCACGGGGTGGACGCTGCGACGGGCTGGCGTTGCTGATGCTGCGGCCATAGCCGAAGTCCATGTCGCCTGTTGGCGTGAGGCTTACGCAGGGCTCGTGCCGGACCTTATGCTGGCGGCGCTGTCGGTTGATACGCGTGCCGCGGCGTGGGCGGGCATCCTGGCCGAGTGCAAGCAGGCACCGGCCACAACGGTGCACGTGGCGTGGGACGCCGGCCGGATTGTCGGTTTCGCCTCCAGTGGTGCGCAGCGCTCGGCGGAACTGCGTGAGCGGTTCGAGGGCGAGGTAAGCGCGATTTACGTGCTCCGCCAAGCGCAAGGCCGAGGGATCGGCCGAGCGCTGATGGCGAGCGCAGCGGGTGACCTGCTCGCGGGCGGCCTGGGTGGTGCGGCCCTGTGGGTGCTACGTGACAACTGGCCCGCGCGCCGGTTCTACGAGCACCTCGCGGAGAACCCGCCGCAGAACGGACGGACCGGCGCGGGGACGTCTGTCTCGCGGAGGTCGCTTATGGGTGGCGGGCGCTGACGCTGCTGGCTCAAGATTAGCGGCGGGTGGAGGCGGTGCCTGGATGCTGGCGCGCGTCTTCAGGTCCGCGGCCGAGAGGAAGGAAGGCCTTCTTTTCTTCAGAAAAGAAGGCCTTGCTTTTCTTGACG
>CAXUIR010000273.1:0-4025 GCA_964251005.1 uncultured Acetobacteraceae bacterium
CCGCCTTCGAGGCCGCCACCCACCCCGCCCCCGCCGGCACCCGGCCCTACTGGGTGTATGGTCCTTCCGCACCGCGGCAGCCGGCGCCGCTCATTGTCATGTTGCACGGCTGCACGCAGACGGCGGTAGACTTCGCCGCCGGCACGCGGATGAACGAGCTGGCCGAGGCGCAGGGCGCCTGCGTGCTGTATCCGGTTCAGGTGCAGTCGGCCAACGCGCAGCGCTGCTGGAACTGGTTCAACCCGGTCGACCAGGCGCGCGATGGCGGCGAGGCGGCGCTGATCGCGGGCATGACGCGCGCGGTGATGGCGGCGCACCCGATCGACCCGTCACTCGGGCCTGGCCTGCGGCGCGGCCAGCGACCTCTCCAGCGCGCTGGCGGCCATGCGCCAGGGCCACGCCGGGCAGGGCCGCCACCGCACCCGCACGATCGTCTTCCACGGCGACCGGGATGCCACCGTCAACCCGCGCAACGCGCAGGCCGTGGCCGACCAGGTGGAAGCGGACGGCGCACTGGAGACGGAGCAGGGCGTCTCCGCGGGGGGGCTGTCCTACACGCGGACGATGCAACGCGACCGTAGCGGACGGCCAGTGCTGGAACGCTGGCTGGTGCACAAGGCGGGACACGCCTGGTCGGGCGGGAGCACATCCGGCAGCTACACCGAACCGGCAGGGCCGGACGCCTCGCAGGCGATGATGGCGTTCTTTATGGCTGACACCGGGCTTTCGGACCGGCGATAAGAAGCAAGGCAAAAACTTTTGTTCCCTTGGGCGCGCGTTGCAGAACCATCGCGACAGCAGGGATAAAAGTTTTTTGCTGCTTTTTTTCAAAAAAGCAGGCCTTGCTTTCTTCTCGTGCGCCGGACGAAAAACTAGTAGCGCTCGTGCAAGCCAGGACATTATCGGAGAGCCAAAAGGTTTGGCCTCCCAGCAACTACAGCAACGCGGCCTCAGGCCTTTAATGCCCCGCATGCGCAAGATGCGGGGTTTCTTCTTTCAAGATGGCCTTGTCTGTCTGGTCGCCGTTGCGTTCTTTCTGGCGCGCGCCCGCGCCGGCTTGATGATGCCGGGCTTCGTCGACGAGAGTGCGGCGTTTCTCGGCGGCTGGGTGGTGGACCGCGGCGGCGTGCTCTACCGCGACTTCGTTGACGATCACGGTCCGTTGCAGTTCATGCTGACCGCCGCCTACGGTGCCGTCGCAGGCTGGCATTATCCGGCCGGCGCGCGCGTGATCCCGGTGGCTCTGGTGCTGCTCGCAGCCGCGAGCGTTGCGGCGTCGCCCATGTTGCGCACCACGTGGGGCCGCGCCTCGGGCAGCGCGTTGTTCCTCGGCGTGGTCGCCGCGGCATGGACGCCACAGGGTCTGTACTTCGTCGACTACTACTCCATCTCCGGCGCCCTCGCCGTGATCGCGCTCGCCTTGTTCGCGCTGCCCGCGGCGTGCGGCCTCGCGGGCGATACACGGTTGGCCTTCCTCGGCGGTGTTGCCGCTGCGCTGCTCGGGTTCTCTGCCTACTCCTACATGCCGACTGCGGCATCGATCGCAGCCGCAGGGCTCTGGACCGGGGTGCGTCTTCGAGCGGCGCGACATGCGTGGTGGTTCATCGCCGGCGGTGCCGCGGGGTCACTCGCCGTTGTCCTATGGCTTGCCGCGTTCGGCGACCTGCGCGGCTACCTCGCCTTCCACATCGCGTTCGGTCAGGCGGCCTACCGTCCCTTCATCGACTTCGGACCGGCAAAATTCCTTCGCAGCCTGATTCCGTCCAGCAGACCGGAGCGTGTGGTTCAGAGCCTGGCCGTCTGCGCGAGCGCAGTCAGCGTCGTTGTCCTGGTGCGCCTCTGTGCTCAGACGCGCCCGCGGTGCTGCTCAGCCTGCCTGCCGGCCTCGTTCCTCGTCACGGCCGGCGTGCTGGCCCTCAACCTGCGCGGGGAGGTCAACTTCCAGGACGGGACGTTCGTGATCGCCGCGGCCGGTTTGCTGTCGCTCGTGCTGTCGCGACTTGCCGAGACAAACCCGAGAGCCGACAGCGTTGTGGGACAGGCGGTCGTCTGTGCTGCGCTCCGCGGCATCGTCGTCGCGGCCACGCTCGCGGCGCACCAAGCCGCCGCCTCGCCCTTCGACGCGATCGTCGCCGAGATGAGGCAGCGCAAGCTGCCCTTTCCGCCGCCGGAGCGCGAAGCTGTGCGCGCCGCGCGCATCCGCACCATCGTCCGGCCCGGTGAGCGCTTCCTGGCGCTCGCCTACCGGCCGGAGATGTATCTCGAAGCCGACAGGCTGCCGATCGAAGGCTACTACGCATGGTTCCCGTGGGATGCCGCCTATGCCCGATCGCCCTGGTTCGGCAGGCCGCGCGACATCTGCGTGTCGTTGCCACGGGAGATACCGCCTGTCATTTTCTTCGAGGCGGACGAAGACGTTTGGGGACGTTGGCCGAAGGACTACATGCCCTGCGTCGAACGCATACTCGCCCAATCCTACCGTGCGCTGCCGGACGACCCGGAGCTTTACGTAAGGCTCGACCGCGTTGGGGAAGTTCAGTAGAGCGGCGCGCCGGTTTTGGACTTCCGCATCCCTGACACATGTTGACCTGCGACAGGTGAGCCAAGCGGTTCTTTTGTGAAAGAAAGAACCAAAAACTATTTGAGCAAAAGATTTTCGGTTCTGTTGTCGCGAGATTTCTGCGCCGAGCGCCCAAGGGAACAAAAGTTTTTTGGTTCTTTTCTTCAAAACAAGAACCGCTTGCTTGCGTGTCACCGGTCAAGATCTAAAACGGTCGGTATGATCCAACGCAGAGAGCAGCATCGAACAACAGGCCATATCATTTCCGCTCGATAAGCTCGATCTTGTAGCTGTCAGGGTCCTCCACGAACGCGATCACCGTCGTGCCGTGCTTGACCGGCCCGGCCTCTCGCACCACGCGCCCGCCGCCGGCGCGCACCACCTCGCAAGCCGCCGCCACGTCAGGCGCGCTGACCGCCAGGTGGCCGAACGCACTGCCCAGGTCGTAAGCCTCCTGCTGGTCCCAGTTGTAGGTCAGCTCGAGCTCCGCCGCGCCTTCTGCGTTGCTACCGTAGCCCATGAACACCAGCGTGTAACGGCCGGCCGGCACCTCGCTGCGGCGCAGTTCGCGCATGCCCAGCAGGTCGCGGTAGAAGGCGACGCTCTTGTCGAGGTCGCGGACGCGCAGCATCGTGTGGAGGAAAGCGCTCATGGTGGGCTCCTGATGGGGACTTGCTTCTACTCTGACGCCTGGTGCTGGCAAACGGAGGCAAGCCAGCGGTTTTTTTTTAGAAAGCAGGCGGCTTCAACTCTGGCAGCGAACACCCTAGCTGCGGCCTCATCGTTATGGTGCAGGTCTGTCATCAGCCGTGCGAAGCGCGCTAGGCGTCTCGTGGTCGGAGTTTTTTCGCGGTCGGTCGTTGAGGCGAGCGGCTTTTGTGTCGAGGTCTACTCCAAACAAAGGCTTTCATTCCCCCCATGATCGACCCGGTCTCGCCAGCGCCGCGCCTCGCCTGGAAGGACCAGGCGTTCACCCCAGGCGACCGCCTGCTGGCCGAAGAGACCGCGATCGCCATCACCTACAACCGCGTCACCCACGCGGTGATGATGGCGACGCCCGCGGACCTGCAAGACTTCGCCGTCGGCTTCAGCCTGTCCGAGGAGATCGTGCCCGATGCAGGCCAGATCGCGGACTTCACCATCGTCGAGGCCGAGGGCGGCATCGAGCTGCGCATGTGGATACCGCCCGCGCACATGGCGGCGCTGGAGAAGCGGCGCCGGCGGCTGGCGGGTGCGACCGGCTGCGGCATGTGCGGGCTGGAAAGCCTGCAGGAAGCGTTGCGCCCGGTGCCGCAGGTGCCCAACGGGCGCCGCTTCGATGCCGCCGCCATCGACCGTGCCGCGGCCAGCCTTTACGCCGCCCAGCCGCTCAACCAGGCGACGCGCGCGGTGCACGGCGCCGGGTTCTGGACCGAGGCGGGCGGGCTGTTCGCGGTGCGCGAGGACGTCGGCCGGCACAACGCGC
>CAXUIR010000274.1:0-4012 GCA_964251005.1 uncultured Acetobacteraceae bacterium
GACTCCGCGACAGCCGGACCAAAAGTCTTTTGCTTCTTTTCTTCAGAAAAGAAGGTCTTGCTTTCCTGCTCGCTGGAGCCACACCTTGCGGCCTTGTCTCCAACGCCATTGGTTGTTTTTTGTAAAAAAGACATTCTCCATCAACCGTGAGTACGGAACCGCGTTGTCTCGGTCCGGAGAGACACCAGGATAAGCGCCATGCTGATAGAGACATGCGACGCGGACCACGCGCTCGCCCATGACCTGCGGGATTTCATCGCCGCACCCGACTTTCCGTGCGTGGGCGCCAAGGCGGCGCTCTCACGCGACCAGATCGCCGTGGTGGTGGCGCGCGACATCGGTTCCGGCTGGGACGACCTGCGCATCTACCCGCTGCTGCTGGACTGGGTGGAGAGCTACCGCGCGGACCCGACGCTGTTCCGCAGCTTCGCCGTGGTGTTCGAGGGCCCGCGCGACCTGTCGGAGGCGCAGTTCGAGCGGTGCCTGTGGGGCCGGCTGCAGTCGCTGACCGACAAGGACGCCTGGTCCGGCAAGCCGTATGACGGCCGGGTGAGCGACAACCCGCACGACACGGATTTTTCGCTGAGCTTTGGCGGCGAGGCGTTCTTCGTAGTGGGCCTGCACCCAGCCGCCAGCCGGCCGGCCCGACGCTTCCGCGCGCCGACCATGATCTTCAACCTGCACGACCAATTCGAGCGGCTGCGCGCCGAGGGCACCTACGACAAGCTGCGGCGCAGCATCCTCTCGCGCGACCTCGCACTCGCCGGCTCGGAGAACCCCATGTTGGCGCGCTTCGGCGAGACGTCCGAGGCGCGCCAGTACAGCGGACGCGCGGTGGGGGAAGGATGGGAGTGCCCGTTCCACCCGGCCGGCCGCAAGCGGGACGCGCAGCCCGAGTGATCAGCGAGATCCCGCCGCGCTCCGGCGTGGCATTCCGCGTGGCGCGCGGCCAGACGCTGAGGGTGATCGACCCGCACGGCGAACAAGTGGCGGACCTGCTGGCGTTTAACGCGCATGACACCGACGAGGTAATCTCGTCCGGCCGCACGCTGGACTATGCCAGCCGCATCTACCTAACCGCGGGCGATCCGATCTACTCCAACCGCAGCCGGGTGCTGCTGCGCATCGTAGAAGACACTGTGGGGCGGCACGACTTCCTGCTGACGCCGTGCTCGGCCGACACGTTTCGCATCATCTACGGCGACGCCGCACCGCATCGCGGCTGCTTCGGCAACCTGGCAGAAGCGTTGGCACCCTACGGCGTGACACCGGACCAGATACCGGTGGCGTTCAACGTTTTCATGAACGTGACAGTGGACGCCGGCAGCGGCGCGCTGAAGGTGGAGCCGCCGCTGAGCCGGGCAGGGGATCATGTGCTGTTTGCCGCCGAGGAGGATTTGATCGTTGGGCTAACGGCGTGTTCAGCGTTGCAGTCGAACAACTATGCGTTCAAGCCGATCAGGTATGAAGTGACGTAGGCAGGCTGGCGTTCGGCTGAAGAAAGCAAGGCCTGCTTTTCAAAAAACAGCAAAAAACTTGTTCTCTGCTGTCGCCGAGGTTTCTGCGGCATTTGCGCAATAAAACGGATGAGGTGGCAAGGCCAAGCAGTTCTCGTTACCAGAACACATGCTGGCAAAGTCAGGCCTTACGATGGCGATTACCTTGCTCACGGTGCAATACCAGCCGCCCTGATGCTAACTCACAGAAAGCAAGCAGTCCTTTTTTGAAAAAAAGGACCAAAAAACTTTTGACTTCGCTGTCGCGCGCTCTCCGGATGAGGCCGCGATAGCGGAGAGAAAGTTTTTTTTGCTCTTTTTTCAAAAAAGAAGGCCTTTGCTTACTTCGGAACGGTCAATCTCCAGGCCCGTTGCCATAAAACTTCCGAGCCGGCGTTTAGAGTTGATGGTGATCGACGGTGGATCGTTTGCATTCCTGTACAAGCCGTCTTCTCGGCACGCGCCAAGCACACCAAGAGCACTAAGGACACCAAGAGACCTCCTGAGTTTTGCATGGTCGTGCGCTCGTAAAACTCCGAAACCACTCTTCTTGGTGGTCTTGGTGTCATTCAGGCTTTTGGTGTTGACTCTTGCTTGCGCGCTTTCCAATGGAACAAGTTGCCTCGACCCGGCCCACCCAAATGGCAGAACTTCTTAGTTTTTCTTCCAAAGGGAGCTGCTTAACTTCATTCCGCATGCGCCGCAGCGCCGGAGAGAAAATTTTGGCTTCTTCCTTGGAATTAATGCCTTACATGCTTTGCGAATGGCAGCCTCAATGCGTGCTGATACTACCTGTCATTGCTCGAACATTCGGGCCACAACCAACTCCTCGCAGGTGCGCTCTTCAGGAAAAATCCGCGACAGCCGTGACAAAAGCTTTTTGCTTCTTTTTCTCGAAAAAGAAGCGCTTGCTTACGCTTTGACTTCCTGCACGGCCCGCCACGCCTGATCGATCGCCGAGTCCGTATAAGCCGCCGCCCCCGCATCCGAGTTCGCGATGCTGATGCGGCCGAAGCGTGCCCGGCCGATTTCATGCGGTGCCTGGCCCGGCGCGTAGTCCGGGTCGAACAGCACGTTGTATTCGTAGGCGTATCCGTGCGGCCAGCGGTTGACGGTGATGGCGGTGATGTCGCGCGCGGGGTCGAAGCCGGCGCTGCCCAGCGTGCGGCCGAGCTGGTCGCGGATGTTGCGTTCGAAGGTTTCGAAGCTGGTGGCGAGCAGTTCCGCATGGCCGAGGCGGTGTTGGGTGCGTTCGTCGAGGCCCGGGTGGCAGGGCACGCGTGTCATGCGCAGCAGGATCGGCTGGTCCGGCGAGCGGACCGAGGCGTAGCCGCCGATGTCGACCACCGGGTTGAGCCAGAGCGTGCTGTGGTAGGAGCCGGGCGCGTAGACGCGACTGATGCCGAGCTGGTGGAAGGCGCGCCAGTTGGTGAGTGCCACCGTGGTGTAGACGAGCGGTATCTTCACCAGGCTGTGCAGCGCGGCTTTCTGCGTTTTCGGCAGCTCCGGGCACAAATAGGGGATCATCATGTTGTAGCAGGCGAGAACGCACTGGTCGGCGCGGGCGCGGATGACCTGGCCGGCGCGGGAGTACGCCACTTCCACGCCGGTTGCGTGCTCGGCGCCGCCGATGTTGCGCACACCGACGACGATGCTGGAGAGGCGGATACGGGTGGCCTGGCCGGCGCGGTCGAGCTGCGTGTAGTCGAGCCGGCTGGTAACGGCGTCTTCCGCGGTGGTGCCGGGGAGTGCGGCGGGGATCAGGCGGCGCACCAGCAGGCGGGCGATGCTGGCGTTGCCGTCCGGAAAGTGGAACGTGTAGGAGCCGCCGTCGGCTGCGTAGCCGTCGGCCGTGTTGCCCATGTGCGGGGCCGCGCCGGGGGCGAGGTTGAGGCCCTGGAAGCCAGGGAAGTCGAAGCTCCAGACATCGAGGGCGGAGACGGCGTCGGCACCGACGCCCCACTCGTCGTGGCTGAGCGCCTGGAAGTAGGGCAGGGCGGCCGGGTCACAGCCGGCGACGTGCAGCAGGAAGTCGCGGTAGCTGATGCGGGAGAGGCGAGCTTTTTTCTCGTCCGAGGACAGGCCGGGCAAGTAGTCGGTGTGCGCCTCGTTGATGCGGGCGATGTCCTGGCGGGCGCGCGGGGAGAGCGGGGCGTGGGCCAGCAGGTCGGCCCAGGGGCGCCGTCCTTCGGTGGCGGCGAGGTAGTCGGCGCCGAAGGTCTCGCGGTCGAAGAAGATGCCGCGGCCCAGGCCGGCGTCCTTGTAGAAATCCTTCTGCGCGCAGCGTTCTTCCAGCTTCACCGGGTTTATGCCGAGGCTGCGCAGCAGGCCGTCGGCGACGCGGCTGTAGGGGCGCGGCGAGTCGATCTCCAGCGTGCCGCCGTTCATTAATTCGGTGCGGCCGGCGAGGGTTAACTCGTTGCGCTTGGCGTGGCCGCCGACGTCGTCGTGGTTGTCCAGGATGAGGATGCGGGCGGCGGGGTGGTCCTGGCGGTAGAAGTAGGCCGCGGCGAGGC
>CAXUIR010000275.1:0-1268 GCA_964251005.1 uncultured Acetobacteraceae bacterium
GTTTCTGCGGGAGGGGTTTGGGGTGTTTGCGCCGAAGACGGCGAAGTGACGCTTGTTGTTTGAGACTGAAGAGCAAGGCAAGCGGTTCTTTTTTGAAAAAAGAACCAAAAAACTTTTACTCCCGCGCCTGCATCAAGGCAGACAATGCAGATGCAAGCACACACGTTGGCATAAATAGGCCGCACCGTGGCGCAGGCGCAAAAGTTTTCTGCTTCTTTTGTTCAAAAAAGAAGGCCTTGCTTGCTTACAAACGTCCGCCTTGACGCAAACCGTTATAAGGTTGCGCTATCCGCGACGTGTTGATCGCCTTGAACCGGATGCCGGCGCCACTCCAGGTTGCGTAGTCGCTGACGGACTGGGCGGGTTGTGACGCGGGTGGATCGTAGCTCGGCGCCGTGTCGCCCTGGGCGCCGGTTCCCTGCACGTTGAGCGGCGCAGCGCTGAACGCCCAGTAGTCGTTGCGGGTTATCGCGACGTTGCCGATCATGCCTGTCAAGTCGGCGAAACCCGGGTCGTGCGGCGCCTCGCTCTCGGTTGCGTAGATGTTGCCCGAGACGACGTTGTTCTGCAGTTGCTGGAAGCTGCCTTGCGGCAGCTGGTCCGCCTCGTCCTGCTGGAACAGGCCGTCATCGGTACTGCCGGTGCCCAGGTCGAAGATGTTGCCGGAGATCTTGTTGTTGCTGCCACCGTGGATCTCGAAGACGTCCGACATCGTAGGCGTGGCCTGGATGACGTTGCGGCTGGCGGTAATGCCGGACGCGTTGTCGTCGAGGTAGATGCCCACGGCGTGCGTGGCCGACGAGGAGCCCACGCCGCTCACGAGGTTCATGCTGATGGTGATGCCGGTCGTTGCGGCCTGGCTGCGGCCAAGCACGTAGATGGCGCCGCTGTCCTCGCTCATCGCGTCCGTCCCGATCAGGCCGTTATAGGCGATGGTGGCGTTGTCGTTCTGTGTGTCCGTGCTGCCGGGCGGGTCGAAATCCGCAAGGCTGATGCCGGCGCCGGCGGTGTTCATGATCAGGTTGTGTTCGATGCTGCTGGCTGAGGTGCCGTGCAGCCAGATGGCGCCCAGCGTGCCTGTTGCCATGCAGCCGTCGATGACCGTGTCGGTGACGCTGTCGTTGGCAGCACCGTCTTTGGCCTCAATGGCGCTGTTCGTGGCGTTGGTGATCGTGCTGCGCGTGACGGTGCTGAGGCTGGTTGCGTCGAACACGACGGCCTGGCCGATGCCGGTGAAGCTGGCTTCGACGATCCTGACCTGTGTGCTG
>CAXUIR010000275.1:1278-3985 GCA_964251005.1 uncultured Acetobacteraceae bacterium
GTTCAACAGGGAGACCGCGACGCTGCTGCCGTCGCCCTGGAACGCCAGGCCGGACAGCGTGATCGACGACGCACCCGTGACGCTGAACGAGCCCGCCACCGTGGCGGTGCCGGGACGCGCCGCAATCGTCAGCCCGTTATCGGCCGGCCCGAGCGTGTCGGTTTCCGTGTAGGTGCCAGGTTCGACGTTGACGCGGTGCGACCCGGCGGCCTCGGCCGCGGCGATGCCCTGCGCGATGGTGGCGTAGCGGCTGTTGCCGCCGACACGGATGGCCGGCGCGCCGGAGGCGGTGTCCGCCCCGGCGGCAGGGCGAGCCGACGTTGCAACACCGCCTGCGACGCATACGATGGCGAATGCCGAGACCGCAAGACGGGGTTTCGCCAACACCGCTGCCCTGCCCATCGAGATCTCCGTCGCCGGCGCCGGCGATGCGCCGGCTCACGCGGCGGAGCATGGCCGATCGGGGTCGTCCAGACCACGGCGTCTTCGGTCATGCAGCGACGATTCAGGCCTACTCCAAACGTCATTGAACTCACAACTGTAACAAACTAGTACTTGCTGTTTGCAACTCAGGGTGATTATTCGGCCGATATATCGTCTCCAGGTTGTAATTATGCGACACATTTCAGCTATCACGTTCATGCTGTTGTTTATCACGGCCGCGTCTGCCGCGGCGCAGACGCCCACCTTCTTCGTCGCCCCCACCGGCGCAGACGGCAACGCCGGCACCACCTACGCCACGCCGTTCCAGACCCTCGAGCGTGCCCAGACGGCGATGCAGCAGGCAGGCACCGGCCCGGCGATCACCTACCTCGAAGGTGGCACCTACCCCAGAAGCCAGGCGTTGAACCTGTCGGGCTACTACGACCAGAACAAGTCCTGGCTCGCCTACCCCGGCCAGCATCCGGTGCTGGAGGGCAGCGGCGCCACCAGCCAGGCCGTGGTGATCAACGGCTTCCCGGGCATCACCATCCAGGGCCTGACTATCGACCGGTTCACCACCAGCGGCATATTCGCCCAATACGCCAGCGCCCTGGTGATCACCGGCAACACCATCCAGAACGTCACGTCGCCGGACTGGCGGACCAACACGCTGGGTGCGAGCATCTTCCTGCTCAACGTGCAGAACGCGCAGGTCACCAACAACACGATCCTCAACAACACCTACACCGGCATCCAGGTGAACGCCGGCGGGGCCGGGCAGACCAACTCCAACACCGTGGTCGAGGGCAACGCCGTCACCAACGTCTGCACCGCCGTGGTCGATTGCGGGGCGATCTACCTGCGCGACGTGGGCCACCAGAGCACCGGCGAGGTGGTGAGCGGCAACACCGTCAACGGCTTCGGCCCTTCAGCCAACTCGACCAAGGGCATCTACCTCGACGACGAGCAGTCCAACGTGACGGTGACGCGCAACACCGTGTTCGGCTCAGGAACCTACGCGTTCCAGGTCCACGGCGGCGACGGCAACATGTTCGTCAACAACATCTTCGACCTGACCGCGATCGCGAAGCTGGCGCTCTACCAGGACGACGTGACCTCCGGCTTCCCGAACTACGGCATGAACGGCAACGTGTTCACCAGAAACATCGTCTATTCGGCCGCCACGCCGCCGGGCACGCTGTGGGACTACCTCAACGGGTCGGGCGGATCGATCGCGCTGCCCGCGGTGTCGCAGAACATCTACCACGGCGCGACGCAGGCGTTGGTCAACGCCGGCACGATCGTCGACTCCGCGCCGCTATTCGAACGCCCGCTGTTCTACAACCCGGCTAAGCACAAGTACCAGTTTAAGGCGGCGTCCCCGGCTTTGGCGCTCGGGTTTTTGCAGAGCCAGTGACCGGACTCCGGCTAAGGTCTTCGGCCAGCCATCCGATAGCCAAGGCAAGCGGTTCTTTTTGAAAGAAAGAACTAAAACTTTTGACTCCGCTGTCGCGCGCTCTCCGGATAAGTCCGCGACATCGGGGGCAAAAGTTTTTTGCGGCTTTTTCAAAAAAGCAGGCCTTGCTTCCCTTCCCTACCTCCGCAGCGCGTAAGCCAGCTCCGTCTCCCCCCACGCAGGCTCCATGCGAACCCGCGGCAGCGCCCAGGGGTTCGCGCCGAACGCGGCCCGGCAGGCGAACGTGGTCAGGAACGACTGGTAGCCGGCAGCGCGCGCCAGTGCGGTATCGCGCTGCGGGTGGTAGTCCAGCACGGGCTGGCCCCAGGGACAGGCGAAATGCAGGCAGGGCCGGCCAAGCTCGGTCTCGATGCGTGCGCGGGAGGCGGCGAACTCGGTGCGGGCGTCCGCGCCGTCGAGCGTGCTGAGGCGGCGGTGGCTGAGGCTGTGCGACCCCACCTCCATGCCGGCCTGCGCCAGGCTGCGGCATTCCTGCCAGCCGATGCTGCCCGGCCGCTTCTCGTCCAGCCAGCGCGCAACCACGAAGAAGGCGGCAGGGACGCCGCGCTCGGCGAGCACCGGAAAGGCGTAATCGTAGGCGCCGCGGTCGCCGTCGTCGAAGGTAAGACAGATGCGCCGCTCGCCGGACGCCGGGCCGGCCAGGAAGGCGATCGCGTCGCCCAGCGCGGTCAGGTCGCCGAAGCCGCGCAGCCGGGTAACCTGGCGGTCGAAGGCGGTGCGCTGGCGGGCGGCAACGCCGTGGTAGAACAGGAAGGTGACGCCGCCGGCCGCCACCTTCGGGCGTGCCAGCAGCCGCACCCGGATGGC
>CAXUIR010000276.1:0-3980 GCA_964251005.1 uncultured Acetobacteraceae bacterium
CTCCAACACACCCACCCCCGACATCTCCAGCTCGAAACCTCTGCAGCGCAGCGCGGACAACGCCAGGTCGATCTCCTCTGCCCGGTGGCCAGGCACCTCGCCGATGAAGCGCAAGGTGATGTGGTAGTTCTCCGGCGCCACCCAGCGCACACCCGCCAGGCCCATCGCCAGGGTGCAAAGCTGCTCGCGCACCCCCCACGGCAGGTCGAGTCCAACAAACAACCGCATGGCGGGACCCTCCCCGACCGGCCCGGCGTGGTCAAGGCCACCGAAGGGCGAGCAGGCACAGCCGCGCCGTCGAGCACCGGCGCGGATCGCGCTTGGTCACCGCTTAGACCGGTCCGCGGTGCGCAAGGCAAGAAAGGCCTTCTTTTTTGAAAAAAAGAAGCAAAAAACTTTTGCTCCGACGCCTGCGCCACGGTCATGCCTGGTTCTGCCAGCGTGTGTGCTCGCATCGGTGTCTTCTCCTTGATGCAAGCGCAGGAGCAAAAGTTTTTTGGTCCTTTTTTTCAAAAAAGGACTGCTTGCTTTATATCTCTTAGCCTCAAAGCGCGCAGATGTTACCTAAAGGGATCGAAACGTAGCCGGCCTCCGATGTCTACAGTCAGGGCTGGGCCGTCGATCGAACCACGACTTCGCCGATGTTGACGTCGTCGGGCTGCTCGATCGCATACACGATGGCCTTTGCCACGGCTTGCGGGTCCATGGCGTATCTGCCGGCGGCTTCCTTCATCTGGGCTTGCAGCGCTTCACTACTGACATGCGCGACGAAGTTGGTGTCGGTGAAGCCCGGAGAGATCACCGTCACGCGCAGCTTGCCAGCGAGTTCCTGCCGCAGCCCGTCGGAAAGGGCCAGGACGGCAGCTTTGGTTGCCGAGTAGACGGCCTGATTGGGCGTTGTTTTGCGGGCGGCCGTCGAAGCGATGTTGACGAAGTGTCCGCTCTCCTGTGCGCGGAATACAGGCAAAGCGGCAGCAATACCGTACAGCACCCCTTTAAGGTTCACGTCGACCATCCGCTCCCAATCGGCGACTGCAAGGTCATCGAGTGGTCCTATCGGCATGGCACCGGCACTGCTGACCAGAACGTCCAGCCGGCCAAACCGCTCTCGCGCGGCATCAACCAGCTGCACCAGATCGTCACGGCGAGACACGTCCACCGAAAGACAAATGGCCTCACCGCCGGCAGTAGCGATCCGCCCCGCCACACCGCGTAACTTGTCTTCGCCCCGCGCTGCTAGAACGACTTTCGCGCCCTGTGCCGCAAGATGCAACGCAGCGGCTTCGCCGATGCCGCTGCTCGCACCCGTGACCGCTACAACCTTGGCCGCCATGACGTGACACCCCTTCGGTTTCAGACTGCGTGACGGTCAAGGCGAGCTTCGCGCCTCCCCGTTCCCGCGAGGCAACATGAAACGCAACCCTGTTGGACAGGTGTCAGCAGCTTCCATCTCCCGAGACCTGGCCCCAACTAGGTTTTGAAATGGCACGACTCGCGGTCAAGCAAAAAGCTTTTGGTTGCCCCGCCCGGCTCAGGAAGGACTGTCTAGCTCGGTAACGAGTAATACCAACGAGCTGGAGGTTGACCGTTCCGAAGCAAGCAAGACCTTCTTTTTTGAAAAAAAGAAGCAAAAAACTTTTGCCTCCGCTGTCGCGGACCTATCCGGAGAGCGCGCGACAGCGGAGTCAAAAGTTTTTTGGTCCTTTTTTTCAAAAAAGGACTGCTTGCTTTCTGTGGGTCAGCATCAAGGCCGGCTGGTATAACTGAGTTCCGGTTGCAGCCGCGTCACATCGAGAGTCCTCCCCGCCTTGCGCTTCAACACGGTTGAGACGCGTGGTCGTGCAAGTGTCAGGCCCTTCGCGTGGCCGTGCGAGTAGCACGCCTCGCAAAACGTGCGAGCAGCACGCCCTTCGCAACACCCGCGAGCAGCGCTCTTCGCATGACGTGCGAAGCACGCTCACGCTTGACGAGACCGCGTCTGATGGACGCAGGGCGGCTTCCAAACGGACGCCGCGAGACGCAGGCCGTGCCGTCCTAAGCTCAGACGTGCAGCCCGCTATACGCCCGAAACGGACCGCCCGATGATATTTTCCCTTCTATTCTCAGGAAAAGAAGGTTTTTCTGTCCGCACGCCCTCGTCCGAGTGGCACTATCAACTTCAGGTTGCAATGATCCCGGCCCCGCACACGCTCGCACGTCACGGCCTGTTCCGTTCGCTCGACGACGCGTCTGTGGCGCGCCTCGACGCCGCGTGCTCCTTCTGCCGCGCGGACGCCAAGGCGTGGGTGGTCGACGCCCACTCGCACGACACCGACGTGTTCTTCGTGCTGCACGGCCACGTGCGCGTGGTAGTCTCCGCCGCCGGCCGCGACACCATCCTGCGCGACATCCGCGAGGGCGCGTTCTTCGGCGAGCTGGCCGCGCTGGACAACCAGCCGCGCGCCGCCGGCATCCAGGCGGTCACCGACTGCCTGCTGGCGCGCATGCCCGCCGCCGTCTTCCGCCGCACCGTGCACGAGCACCCGGATTTCTGCGACCAGGTGATGGCCGTGCTGGTGGGCCAGGTGCGCATGCTGGCCAACCGCGCCAACGAGCACACCGGCCTGACCATGAAGCAGCGTCTGGTGGCCGAACTCCTGCGTCTCTCCCGGCCCACCGCCTCGTCGGACTCGCACGTCGTGACACCGCCGCCCACCCACGCCGAGCTCGCCCAGCGCGTCAGCAGCCATCGCGAGGCTGTCACCAGGCAGCTGAGCGCGCTGGAGCGTGCCGGCCTGATCGCACGGCGCCGCGGCGCCATCGCGCTGCTGGACACCGGCCGGATGCAGCGCATGGTAACCGAGAACACCGAAGCCTGAGTGTCCGCTTGCAAAGTCGCCCTGGCGGCCATCTGGCGCGCTTTTCCTCCGCGCCGGTGCTCGGCAAACCACGCCCGCTGCCGCCCCAGGCCGACGTTTCAAACGGCCCCCGCGGCTAGGGCGCAAGTAGCGCAGCGCGCCGGCGGGGCCAGAAAGACCTCGCCGTTGCTGTCGCGACTTCTCCAACATCCCGCCACCCAAGAGACAAAAGTTTTTTAGTTCTTTTTTTCAAAAAAGAACCGCTTGCTTCCTTACGTATCTCTCCGAGTTACAAACACCTCCAACTGTGTCATTCATCACAACAACCGCGCGTCTCGCTGAAGCAGACAACCTGCGCGTGTGGATGCCGCGCGATGAAACGCCTCGCAGGTCACGGCCGATGCCGCTGACGCCAATGCCCGACCAAGCCACCGCGCAAGCCGGCGAGCGCCGCCAGGTGACCGCGCTGTTTTGCGACCTGGTCGAGTCCGTGGCACTGACCGTCCGCCTCGGCCCCGAGGACATGATGGCGGTGGTCGCCGCCTACCTAGGCACCTGCGAGCGCGTGCTGGCCGCGCATGGCGGCACCATCGTGCAGTACATGGGCGACGGCGTGCTCGCCTATTTCGGCTACCCAAGCGCCGGCGAGGACGACGCCGCCCGTGCGGTGCGCGCCGGCCTCGCCCTGCGCGACGCGGTCGTGCGCCTGGACCTGCCTGGCGTCCGCCTGCAGCTGCGGGTGGGCATCGCCACCGGCCTGGTGGTGGTCGGCGAGCTGGCCGCGCCCGGGGGCCTGCGGGCCGGCATCGTCGGCGCGACGCCCAACCTCGCCGCGCGGCTGCACGCCGTCGCCGCACCCGACAGCGTGGTGGTCAGCCACGCCACGCAGCGCATCACCGTCGGCGCGGTAGCCTACCGCACGCTGGGCTGCCACAGGCTGAAGGGTTTCGCTGCCCTGGTGGAGGTGTTCGAGGCGCTCGAGCCGGCAGCCCTGGCGGTCAGGCCGCAATCCGGCGCCCCGCTGGTCGGCCGGCAGGCGGAGCTGGCGCAGCTGCTGGCCGGCTGGTCCGCCGCCCAGTCCGGTTCCGGCCGCGCGGTGGGCAGGCGAGCCGACCGCGTGCTCGTCCAGCAGCTGGTCCAGCC
>CAXUIR010000277.1:0-868 GCA_964251005.1 uncultured Acetobacteraceae bacterium
CCAGCGAGGGAACCCCCCTCCCCCCCCCCCCGCGCCCGCCGCCCGTCGCGAGAGATGGCCAGGGCCGCGCGCGCCAGTGCGCGCACCGGTGCCTTCGCGAGGGGGGCGCCCAGCCCGTGCCGCGGCACGTCCGCGCGGATCGCCGCCAGCGTGCGCCAATCGTAGCCGCCAACCAGCTTCACGGCGGCCTCCAGCGCCGCGTCGTCGTAGAGCAGCCCGACCCAGAGCGCGGATTGCGCCAGCATCATCGCCGGGCTGCCGGCGTCCGCGCCGCGCATCTCCAGGAAGCGCTTCAGCCGCACCTCGGTGAACACGGTGGTGAAGTGGTCGGCGAAGTCGCCAACCGTCGCGGTGACCCCGGCCAGCGCCGGCACCCGGCCCGCCATGAAGTCGCGGAAGGACTCGCCGGCCACGTCGATCAGCCGGCCATCGCGGGCAACGAAGTACATCGGCACGTCCAGCAGCCAGTCGGCGTAGCGTTCGAAGCCGAAGCCGTCCTCGAAGAACACCGGTGGTATGCCGGTGCGGTCCGGGTCGGTGTCGGTCCACACGTTGGCGCGCGCGCTTTGGAAGCCGTTCGGCCGTCCCTCGGTGAACGGCGAGTTGGCGAACAGCGCGGTCGCCACCGGCTGCAGCAGCAGGCCCACGCGCAGCTTGCGCACCATGTCGGCCTCCGACGCGAAGTCGAGGTTCACCTGCACCGTGCAGGTGCGCAGCATCATGTCGAGCCCCAACCCCCCCACCAGCGGCATGTAGCGCCGCATGATGCCGTAGCGGCTCTTCGGCATGAACGGCTGGTCTTCCCGGCGCGCGGTCGGGTGGAAACCGAGCGGCGCGAAGCCCAGGCCGAGCGGTTCGCCCACCGCGC
>CAXUIR010000277.1:878-3945 GCA_964251005.1 uncultured Acetobacteraceae bacterium
TGCCGGAGGCGCAGGCCAGAGCGCTTCTGACCCGCGCGCACGTCGGCGAAGTGGCGGTCCAGCTCGGCGCGTGTCTGGTGCAGGTCTGCCAGCGGGGCGCCGGACAGTTCGAACTGCCCGGCCGGCTCCAGCGAGACGCTCTCGCCGTCTTTCGTCAGGCCGATCAGGTAGTCCTGGTCGCGTATCTCCTGCCAGCCGCGGCCGGCGATGCCCTGCAGCATGGCCAGGATGCCGCGCGGCTCGTAGGCGGGCGCAGCCCAGTCGCCGCCCCCGATGTCCGCATCCCCGGCTTCGGCGCCCGCGGCTTCGGCGCTCCCGCTTTGGTCGCGTGCGCTTTGGTCGCTCCCGGCTTCGACACCCCCGACTTCGCCCTGTGCTTTGTCACCCCTGAACTTGGCGCCTCCGCCATTGCCAGCGTGTTCGCCATCCAGCCTCTCGCCAGTCGTGGGCAGGCGAAAGCCGAACTTTTCGTGCTCGGTGCCGATACGGAACCGGCTGGCCGGCTTGCAGCCCTGCGCCAGGTAGGCGGCCAGCTCGCGCACGTGGCCGATCGGGGTCGCGTCTTCCTCACCGGGGTTGGACATACATCTCCTAGACGACCTCGAAAGCGCTCAGGACCCGGCGGATGGCGACCGTTCCGGCCGCGCTCAACTGGATGACCATGCCGGGAACTGCAAGAGGGCCAGGCCGGCGACCACGGCCGTCTCCGCCCGCAGCACCATCGGGCCGAGATAGACCGGCGCCACAAAGCTGGCGCGGCCCAGCGCGTCAAGCTCTGCCGCGGCGAACCCGCCTTCCGGGCCGATCAGCAGGGCGCCCGCCTGGGTGGGCAGCTTTGCGGGACGGCCACGTTCCAGCGCCGCGGCCAGGATGCGGTGGGGCGGCCAGCCGGCCAGCACGGGGGCCAGGTCGGCGAGCGGGCGTATGTCGGGCAGGTCCAGGCGCTCGCATTGCTCGGCGGCCTCGCGCGCGATGGCGGCCAGGCGGTCCTCGTTGATGCGCGCCGTGTTGGTCCGCACGGTGGTCACCGGCAGGATGGCGGAGACGCCCATCTCGGTGGCCTGGCGCACCACCAGGTCGGTGGCGTCGCGCTTGAGCGGCGCGAACACCAGCCAGATGTCCGGGCCGGGTGTTTGCGGTCGCAGCTGGCGGTCCAGGATGAGCGTGGCCCGGCCGCGGCGCAGCGTGCTGATCCTGGCCAGCCACTCGCCGTCCTGCCCGTTGAACAAGGCCACCGGGGCGCCCGGGCCCAGCCGCATGACGTTGGCCAGGTAGTGCGCCTGCGCCTCGGTGGGGATGATCTCCAGGCCGAGGGTGAAGCGGGGTTCGACGAACAGGCGCTGCACGGGAACTCCAAAAGCAAAGCAAGCGGTTCTTTTTTAAAAAAAAGAACCGAAAAACTTTTGTCTCCGGTAGGTTTGCCAGGGTGAAAGCGTTGTTTCAGCCGTCCGCGACAGCCGAGACAAAAGCTTTTTGCTTCTTCTTCTCGAAAAAGAAGGCCTTCCTTTCTGTTTCGTAGCAAGCACATACCCCAGGTGCCCACCCCCCACACCGACATCGCGGCTCATGGCTGGATCGCCAGCATGCCCGCCGCCATCCGCCCCTACCTGCTGCTGGCGCGGCTGGACAGGCCCACCGGCATCTGGCTGCTGTTCCTGCCCGGCGCCTGGGGCATCCTGCTCGGCGACGCCACCTGGCGGCAGACGCTGCGGCTACTGGCGCTGTTTGCCACCGGCGCCGTGGTGATGCGCGCGGCCGGCTGCGTGGTCAACGACATGTGGGACCGCGACCTGGACCGGAAGGTGACCCGCACGGCGGCGCGTCCGTTGGCCAGCGGCGCGCTGGGCCTGCGCCAGGCGGGCGCCTTCCTGGTGGCGCTGCTGCTGGCGGGGCTGGCCGTGCTGCTGCAGCTGAACGCCCTGGCGCAGGTGCTGGGCGCCGCCTCGCTGCTGCTGGTGGCGGTCTACCCGCTGGCCAAGCGGTTCACCTGGTGGCCGCAGCTGGTGATGGGCTTCACCTTCGGCGTGGGCGCGCCGGTGGGCTACGCCGCGGCCGCCGGGCAGATGGACGAGGCGGGGCTGGCGATCTACGCCGCCGCGATCCTGTGGGACCTGGGCTTCGACACGATCTACGGCTTTCAGGACATCGAGGACGACGCCGTGGTCGGCGTGAAGAGCACCTCGCGCCGCTTCGCCCACGTCCCGCGCCGGTTCGTGGCCCTTGCCTACGGGGGGGCCATGCTCAGCCTGTCGGCCGCCGGCGCGCTCGGCGGGCTGTCCCTACTGTTCCTGGCGGGCCTGCTGGGGCCGGCCGGGCTGCTGGCGTGGCAAGTGGGCCAGCTGGACATACGCGACCCGCGGCGCTGCCTGGCGCTGTTCAAGCTGAACGGGCTTACCGGGCTGTCGGTCGCCCTGGCGCTGGCGGCGGGGCGGCGTTGACGCGAAAAGCAAGGCAAGCGGTTCTTTTTTGAAAAAAAGAACCAAAAAACTTTTGCTGCCTTGGGTGCGCGCTGCAGAAACCTCCGCGACATCAGGGATAAAACTTGCTGCTTTTTTTCAAAAGAGCAGGCTCTGCCTTTTTTCTCGACGCTCGGCGCCACTTCTCCCGGCCAAGCCGCCATGTCGTCCATCTCGAGACGGCCAATAGAACACGGAACGTACACGGTGGCGTGGTGCACTTTGATGGTGTGGTGAGCAGCCCCCCGGCGAGGGGAGGCGCGGCGACGGAGGATGCCGCCAGCAACGGCGCGGCCAAGGACGACGCGCGCGCCTTCATCCTGGCCAACACGCAGCCTTCCTGCGCGCCGCTGGTGCCCGAGTTCACCCTGCGCCTGGCTACCGAGATCACACCGATCTGGCAGGCCACCGAGGACTGGCTGGCGCAGCGCAACATCGCCCCGCCGTTCTGGGCGTTCGCTTGGCCCGGCGCCCAGGCGATCGCCCGCACCCTTCTGGACACACCCGGCTTTGCCGCCGACCGCCGCGTGCTGGACTTCGCCGCCGGAAGCGGCCTGGCGGCGCTGGCCGCCGCGCGCGCCGGCGCCGCGCAGGTGGAGGCAGCCGAGATC